>QXZU01000155.1:0-3888 GCA_009886205.1 K189A clade bacterium
GGCTGCCAATTCAGCCGCACGGTATATTCTTCAGTGACAATATGGCGATACAAAAAACTCAACAACTGCTCACTCTCACGCGGCTTCAGGTCTTTAATGTGGCTAGTGAAGAGCGCATTCACGTAAATACTCTTGCGACCACTTTCTGGGTGCGTGCGGACTAACGGATGTTCAACCGGCGGATTGGCGGCAATCGCGTCTGCCAAGCGCTCGGCACCACCTGGCTCGGCCAGGCTTTCACGGAAACCCTGACGGAAATCATGTACTGCTACTAGGCCATCTAAAAAACCGCGCATCTTATCTGACAGGCCGTCATAGGCTGCCGTGGCACTGGCCCACAAAGTGTCGCCACCGTGGGCTGGAATAATTTGCCCCTGCAATAATGTAAAACTGGGGGGCATGGGCATAAAGGTCATGTCTGAATGCCAGACTTCAATTTTTGACGGATGCTCAGGCGTGCTCTCCAAAATCTGCACATCGTCTGCACCGTCAACGGTGACATAGGCTGGGTGACCTAGCACCTCACCAAAACGCTTGGCGAAAGAGGCAAAAACCTGCGGGGTTCGCTCTTGGTCGCGAAAAAACAAAACCTCATGCTCAACAATTGCCCGGCGCACTTGAGCATAAACAACATCTGAACCTGCAATATCCGCCAAGGACACGCCAGATACATGGGCGCCAATGGCCCCTGCCGCTTTCACCGTATTTATTTGCTTACCCATCTCACCCTCTGCTGTGGTCGCCAATGGCGCAGATTGTAACCAAGCCGTGGGCCAATGAGCACTAATAATCGCAGCACAGGGGTCGGCAATAAGTTACCTGGGGGTGACTAAAATGCCCTTTCACCTATGATAGGCACTTATCTTTGAGTTGAGCCAATCTGCATGGGTAGATACCGCCCTCCGGAACCCAAAAAAACTGCTGTAATCACCCCTGCGGGCTATGCGACGCTGCAAGAGGAGATGAATTTTCTTTGGAAGGTGAAGAGACCTGAAGTTACGCGCAAGGTCTCCGAGGCGGCGGCTCAAGGCGACCGCTCGGAGAACGCTGACTATATTTACGGCAAGCGACAGTTGGCTGAAATTGATCGCAGAATTCGCTACCTAGATAAACGTATGGCGGAATTACAAATAGTGGATCGGCCACCCAGCCAAACCGACAAGGTTTATTTTGGCGCGTGGGTAACCCTTGAGGCGGAGGAGATCAAGCCAGAAACTAAGGCGCCTGAAATCGTTAAGTATAGATTGGTCGGCCCGGATGAAATTGACGCGCTAAAAGAGTACATAAGTGTCGATGCGCCCATGGCCAAATTACTGCTGGGCAAAGGGGTTGGCGACGAGGTGGCCATTCAACAATCTACCGGCACCACGCGTATTCTCAGCTTTGCCGATCAACAGGTGCTCAATCGTTTTGAAATTATTGCCATAGAGTATGAGCAAAGCTAATTCGACTATAGTGTTTCGATCATTTAGTTCGACCACAAATGCTTAGACCAGCGTATAGCTTGTGAATGTTTAATATTGAGTCTTAGTTATGAAAAAATTCACTTCAAGATCTTCCTTTAAAATCGTAGGTTTTACAGCAATTGGCCTTATCGTTGTTAGCACCGGTTTACTGGCCAGTCACCACGGCGGCAAACACCAGCGCGGGCCTATTGTCATCGACGACATGGTACAGCGCATCAATACTCAGAGCTTGGAGCAATTCCTGCTGGCTGATCTTAATAAAGACGGCCTGATTTCCTTGGCCGAATTTGAACAGCACAACCCCAAGCATGGTGTTAAGGGTAAGGGGCATCCTAGCGCCGGCAACGAACGTGGGAATAATGAAGCCAAGCGCCAACACGGACAGAGGCCTCATCACGGCAAAAGAATGCGCGGACACAATAGTCGTATGTTCGGTTTGATGAACGCTGGAACAGACCGCAGCGACATGCGCGCTTTGGTAGAAACCGAAATGTTCGCGCTGCTTGATGCTGACAAAGACGGCGCAATCAGCGACACCGAATACGCGGCTGCAAATAAGAGAGAGAACGAACAGTTGGCGCGCAAGCGCGCAATGTTCAAGATGCTGGATACAAACGCAGACGGCAGACTGGCTCAGGAAGAAATGCCTAATCCCGAGAAAAGACTGCGAGCCTTAGACACCAACAATGACGGCGTGGTGGATCGCTCGGAGATGGCTAAAATGATCAAGCAGTTTAAACAGCGCAAAGCCGCTCAAAGCACTAGCTAGCAAATTAAGTTGCTAGACAACAACCAAGAGCCGCGCATTACGTGACGTATTTGTCCGACGATCAACTTATGCTAAAAGTAGTCAGCCAATGTGCTGACTCTTTTACTGAATTGGTGTCGCGTCACGTTGATGCGCTCCACGCCTACGCCTACCGGCTAAGTGGCAACCCAAGTACAGCTGACGACTTGGTGCAAGAAACCTGGGTTAAAGTTTGGACTCACGCAGGCAGTTACAAGGTGGGCAGGGTTAAACTCAGCACCTGGCTGCACACGGTATTGCACAACAAATTTATTGACCACGTGCGCAAGCAGAGCAAATTTTCTAGGTCTGAAGATTACGCCGACCTTGCGCTACAAGCACCGGCGAGTTTTGAGCCTGAGCAACAAAGCCAACAACAGGACACCATTGATGAATTTGCCCAACTGCTGGCCCAAGTGCCAGAGAATCAACGCGCAGCATTATTGTTAGTTCATCGCCAAGGATTTTCCATAGGTGAAACCGCCGAGATACTCAACCTCAGTAGCACGGCAACCCAATCACTTTTAGCGCGGGGTCGCAGAACCATACGCAGCGCCGATACCAACATGAGAAGAGAGTCCCATGAACATTGATCAGTTTCTGACACATTTAGACACCTTCGGGGCGGATTTAGATCAATGGTCGGATCCCCTTGAGAGAAGAGAGGCTAGGGCTTTTTTGTTGCAGTCTTTAGAGGCAAGGCAAGCGTTTGAATCTGCGCAAAAGCTTGAGGCGCTGTTTATTAGTGATGCGCAAAACAGCCACAAAGCCCCAAAGCATGTGTTGGATGCCATCAACAAAATTGCCCAAGCACACGCAAAACAGCCACACGCTAACAATGACAATGCGCCGGTTCATTTGACAGCCAATCAGCCCACCTCTTGGATAGCGAGAGAATACTGGCCCACAGCAACTGCAGCGGCTATTCCGCTGATACTGAGTTTTGCTGCTGGGGTCGGCTTTGGTTTACAGCCGTCAGATTTCGATGAAGGTTCTATCGAATATGCTGACATAAATTCGTGGGTTTACGCTGACTCGCTCACAGAAAGCACAATTGAGTTTTCAGCCTTTTTTCCAGCTGCGCAAGAGGGATTAGATAATGATGCGACCTAAAATTTTACTCATCGCTTTGGTTATATCTTTAGCCATCAACCTTGCCATGCTGGGTTTTGCCGTTGCGCGGATGATCTTTGAGCCAACGAGCTTTGCTAACGCCATTCATATTTCACCGCGCTGGGCATACCATTTGCCCGACGAGCGCAGAAAAGAATTACGCCCCCTACTCCGCGAGCAGTTTAAGCGGGCTAGAGCGCAGCGACTCTTGCTGCGAGAAAAACATAAAGCCGTGCAACGCGCACTAGCGGCTGAAGATTTCAGCGAGAAGTCGCTAAACCAGGCACTGGTGGAATTACGCAGTGCATTACAAACAAGCCAAAGC
Source organism: K189A clade bacterium (assembly GCA_009886205.1). Lineage (GTDB taxonomy): Bacteria > Pseudomonadota > Gammaproteobacteria > Pseudomonadales > Azotimanducaceae > UBA4421. The sequence continues at coordinate 3,692 of QXZU01000155.1, forward strand.
CAAAGTCACACAGACTTCAGTGGTTTTGTCACGCAACTGACCGCCACTGAACGCAAAGACCTGGCCAAAGAGTTGCTACGCAGAAGCCGGCCACGCGACCATAGCCCACCTCGACATGGGCAACCTGACAGATAAAGCGGTATACGGAGCAAAAGCGCAAACCGAAGGCGCACACCAAAAACGCGTAGCAAAGACGC
>QXZU01000155.1:3988-18348 GCA_009886205.1 K189A clade bacterium
GCAATATGTGCTAAATTGTCGCCGCTTTTTTATCCCTTATCCTAACGAGAGAAATTAATGTCTGATTACACTACTGACGGACAGCGCGTCAGCTATGGCCTAGGCCACCAAATGGGCCAACAGATGATGGAAAATCCATTTGACGGACTTGAAGTAGCAACGGTTATGGCCGGTCTGCAGGACGCCGTAAATGGCGTTGACTGCCCGGTCAGTGACGAAGATATGCGCGCCGCTTTTGCTGCCATCAACGAACAAATGCAAGCCAAGCAGGCGGAAGAAGCGAAAGCTATGTCTGTTGAAGGTGACAGATTTTTGACCGACAACGCAGCACGAGAAGGCGTGATCACTACCGACTCTGGCCTGCAGTACGAAGTACTAGCCTCAGGTGAGGGCGAGATCCCAACAGCAGCGTCAACCGTGCGCACGCACTACCACGGCACGTTGATTGACGGCACCGTATTTGACAGTTCTTACGATCGCGGCGAACCCACTGAATTCCCAGTGGGGGGCGTAATTGCGGGCTGGACTGAAGCACTGCAAATGATGACGGTAGGTTCCAAGTGGCGCCTAACAGTGCCTTACGAATTGGCCTACGGCGAGCAAGGTGCCGGGGGCGTGATTGGGCCGTTTGCGACATTGATCTTTGATATCGAGTTGCTTGATATCGTAAGTTAACGGCTGGCGCACAGTGGAAAGCGGACATTGGGGTGGGTGACTACTTCAGTGCTCCGCCTCTCTGATCTCTTTTCTCTTAGCTCTTTTCTCTTTTTTACCTCATTTCTTCTCTGTCCTTAGTTCTCAGTCCTTACTTCTCATTCGCCCGCTCTTTTCAGCGCTAGTCAAAATAAATCCCCCTATTGTGAAATACGGCCCTAATCGAACTTCTAAACTACAGGCTTAGACTTAAGACCTGAGCGTTGGCCCATGCCTATTCACTAAAGCGGTGTTGCGCTTGCAGGGTGTACCTTGGCTTTTCAGTAAGTGGGCGCTTACCTAAAGTTTTTGCGATAACCGCGGCTTCATCTACCGCCGACAATTGCGGCAACGCCAAAGCCATTAAACCCTGCGCCAGTGAAGCCCAGTCCGCGCTATTCAGACGCACCGTAAAATGGCGCTGACCCAACAGCGCGCGCAATACAATTAGCCCAGCATCTTGCAACCGTTGCTGGGTAATGGCGGCGCTACCTTCCACACCGCTGCTGGCGTCACTCTCAGGTTTGAGTGTTTTTCGCGCGTCTGGTTTGTTTGCGCGTAACGAAAAGTGTTCAGCCAAAAACGCTTTGGCGTTTGGGGACAGCACATCAGCGGAATCTACCAATAGCTCAACTTGGCTTTGCAATACCGCTTGATACAAACCCTCTTTGTTCTTGAAATAATGGTAGATCATGCGCTTGTTAACGCAGGCCGTTGCTGCAACTTCATCCACACGCAAGCCTTCACGGCCTTTGGTCAGCAACAATTGCGTCGCGGTTGCAACAAGTTTGATACGGGTTTGTTCTGGGTTACGCATGGCTTCTAATTCGGGTTTCTACTTAAAGTTTCTACTCAGACGCCTAAGTATCTGTTTAGTTACTTACAGTAATACCAGTTTAAGAATTAGATTACATCCTTCGCGTAAAAATGTGTGAAGGTGATATAAATGGGTAAATCGGCCCACAAAAGTAACTATTTAGTTACTTAATCAAGACCTTGCAAGGCAAAGGCCTATTGCGGGTCCTATTACTCACCCTATTACCTGCGTAATTTAAGTAGCAAATAGCCCAGTTTGATCCTTTTCTAACGCCAGCAAATGCCGTTTCGCATCTAGACCGCCGCCAAATCCGGTTAACGAACCATCGCTGCCAATAACGCGGTGGCAGGGAATAATAATGGCAATGGGGTTTGTGCCATTGGCAGTACCTACCGCCCGCACCGCTTTTGGGTTGCCAATTTGCGCAGCAATGTCTTTGTAGCTACACACCTCACCGTAGGGAATAGTCTGCAAAGCTTCCAACACCTGGCCCTGAAACGGTGTGGACTGAGGCTTGAGCACCAGGTCAAAGTCGCGCCGCGTGCCGGCAAAGTATTCTTCCAACTGCTTGCTCGCTTCGGCAAAGTACTCGGGCTTTTCGACCCAAGAGGGATCCGCGCCTCTAGCCTTACTGCCAGAAGAAAAGTACAACCCGGTTAACGCTTGGCCATCGCCACAGAGCGTCAATTGGCCAATAGGACTTGGCACCTGTGTGTAATAAATCATTTCACCCCCTCCATTTGGATACGAAACTCATTACTTTGAGCTGCTTGATGAGTTGCCCGGTGTTACTTTGTGCGGGCGTACTTTGCTAAGTCTTACTTTGTTTGGACCTACTTTGTTTGGACTTACTTTGCTTAGACCTAGTTTGCTTAACCTCTGTTTGTTTTGCCCTAGCTTTCTTTTCGGATGCCGCCTTAGCCCGACCAACGGACGCCGCATACCACAAATACATTAACCCGTAGGCGCGCCAGGGCTGCCAAGGTTCGGCCTGTAACTTGGCCTTGAATGGCGTGGTGTCTAGCTGCTTGAGCACCACCCAATCATTATGCGGAAAGGCATCGGGGTCTTTCAGCACCCGCAGGCGAATATAGTTAACGGTCCATGGACCAATACCCTTGATTTGCGTCAGCGCTTCAACAAAAGCTTCGGCCTTCAATCCTTCGTCAAATGTCACGCTTTGATCTATCACTTGCTGCGCCACAGTGCTGATGGCCCGCCCCCGATTACCGGGCATACCCAGTTCAGCTATCTGCTTATCAACTAACTGCTCAGGGCTAGGAAAATCCCCTCCGCCGTAACGGGCAATCATGGCATTAGCCAATTCTGTACCCCGCGCAACACTGACCTGCTGACCGAGAATAGCCCGCACACAAGTCTCGAACCCGTCCCAAGCACCGGGCACCCGCAACCCAGGCGCAGCCTTAACCCAGGGTGCCAAAAAGCGGTCTGCGGACAAATGTTTGTGCAAGGTTGCACCGTCTGTATGTAAATCAAACAAACGCCCGAGCCGACGCAGCAGCTGATAAATCGGCTCGCCACCCAAAGGCAAATACGCGATCAACTCGTCGCCACTGCGCTCTACCCGCAACCAAGACTCAGGCGCTCCCGCCTTGCTTAAACGCCGCCGAAAAATCTGCCCATGCGGGCCATCAAGCACTTCCTCAATTCCCGTCAAAGCCCGGCCTTTTAGATAATTAAATACCCAGTCAAAGTCATAAGGCATGCGCACTGGCAAAACCACACGCAGGGTAAGGGGATGCTCTTCGGCCTCTTTAACATTTTTAGTTTTGTCCACGGCGCTTTTGCTTGGAGAAAACTTGGCCCTACGCAGAGCGCTGGGGGAGCTGTTAAATAACAAACGCAGCTCTTTATTGAACTGACTAATACTGCCGTACCCGGCATGCTCGGCCAATTCGGACAATTTTAAAGTGCTTTGTTGCAACAATACTTTGGCCGTTTGACCGCGCTTAATGCGGGCAATGGCTAGGGGACTTGCACCCAGCGTGTCGGCAAATAGACGGTCCAAATGCCGCGGGCTGAGTTGCAGGGCTTCCGCCAGATCAACAATGCTGTGATCATTTAAAAAGCCCGCCTCAATCATGGCCAAACCCTTAGCCACATGCCGATTGCCAATGGCCCAATCAGGCACCGGCAAGGTTTGATCTGGCACACAGCGCAAACAAGCGCGGTAGCCCGCCTCCTGCGCACCAGCGCCACAAACGAAGTAGCGGACATTTTCTTCTTTCGGAATACGCGCGGGACAACTGGGCCGGCAGTACACGCCGGTGGTCACCACTGCGATAATAAAACGCCCATCAAAGCGCTGATCTCGACTCAGCCGGGCTTGCTGACGCGCCGTCAAAGAGGGTGCAGCAGAGCCAATGTTAAAGTTTTCGCCAACAGGTATTTTCCGCTTCATAGCGCCACTATAGTTAAAGATCGCGAGGAAAACTGCTCATATTCGGACATTAGAAGAATTCCTTTTGTGACTGTTTTTCCGCCAGAAAGCGCAGCGCGCAACATCAAGTTGGACAAAATATCAAATGTGCGAATGATCAATGTTTCCGCTAATGTAGAGTTTTTACAAGAATGAGAATGCAATGGCTGAACCCGCTTGGACCGAACCTTCAGACCTGATTATTGAGCAAATCGAAATTGGGCCTATGCAAAACTTCACCTACCTCATCGGTTGCCGATCAACCCGGGAAGTGGTCATAGTTGACCCCGCGTGGGACATAGACAGCATGGTCAACCACATTAATGAAAAGGGTTACAAACTCACCGCGGCACTTGCTACCCACTACCACCCTGATCACATTGGCGGCGCTTTCAGCGGCAACAATGTAGAGGGCATCGCCAAACTACTTGAAGTAAACCCCGTAAAACTTTATGCCCATAAGCTGGAGGCCCAGGGCATTAAGAAGGTCACCGAAATTTCGGACTCAGATATTGAGAAAGTAGAATCTGGTGACCGACTAAAAGTAGGCGACATAGAAATAGAATTTTTGCACACGCCCGGACACACACCCGGCAGCCAGTGTTTTAAAGTGAAAAACACGCTGATCAGCGGCGACACCTTATTCATTAACGGCTGCGGTCGCGTTGACTTGCCAGGCGCAAATTCCGAAGACATGTACCACAGCATGCAAAAGCTCTGCTGCCTGCCAGACGACACGTTGTTATTGCCTGGTCACAACTACGGCCACATCCCAAATGCCACAATGGGCGAAACAAAAAAATCTAATACCTATTTACGCATCAACGATATCGACACATGGACGTCGCTAATGGGTCACTAAAGTACACCACTCATATGGGCCGCTAGCCTGCGCAAAGGTATTGGGAGAACGGCGGAAGGGGAAGGAGAAGGAGAAAGAAAGATGAAGACAGGAAATTTTACTGGCTTTGAGGTCAGCCTTCGGGCCAACGGTGTTGCTTGGTTTGAACTCAATACGCCAGAGCGCATGAACGGCATGACCACCGCAATTAAGCGCGATCTGATTGAGGCCATTACCCAAGCGCAAATGGACAACGCGGTGCGGGTACTGGTTTTCACCGGGCAAGGCAAAGCCTTCTGCGCGGGCGATGACCTGAAGGGTTATAAAGGCGGCGACATAGCCGGCAACTCATTAGTTGACCCTATCCCCGGCGGACATGATAACGAACTGGGCACCTACAACGGCCTGCGCAGCATCTCCCAACAACTCAACACCACCCTTCGTAACTTAGACAAACTGACCATTTGCGCAATTAACGGCGTAGCCATTCAAACCGGCTTTTCTCTCGCTTTGTCCTGCGATTTTCGTATTGCGGCAAAATCCGCCCGCATGGGCAGCGCAACACTGCGCTTCGGCCTTCTGCCCGACGAAGGTGGTCAGTACCTTTTAGTCCGCACACTAGGCTTACCCAAAGCACTGGATTTTCTAATGCGTAAAAAAATTGTTAGCGCAGACGAAGCCTTAGCACTAGATCTGGTACACGAAGTGGTTACAGATGACGAGCTACCCACAGCCGCCATGGCAATGGCGGAAGAACTTGCACAGGGCCCGCAAGTAGCTATGCGCCTGTTAAAGCGCTCGCTCTACAATGCAGCGGAACAAGATTGGACTCACGCCTTGGATGAGATTGCATCTAAGACCGCAATCGCTGACCATCACCCAGATGCCCAAGAAGGTGTAAAAGCTTTTATTGAGAAACGCGATCCACAATTTAACGCTTGGCTAGAGGAGTAACCATGAACGAACTTGTTACCTACACATCTGCAGCAAACGTTGCCACCATAACCATCAATCGACCCGACCGAATGAACGCACTTAATGAAACCGTTATTCTCGGCTTGCAAGAAGCTTGGCGCAGATTTGATGAAAGCGAAGACCGAGTGGCTGTTTTGCACGCCGCAGGGGATCGCGCTTTTTCAGTAGGCGCGGACGTTAAGGACGCGCCCAAAGAAATGTGGCAAGGCGTGCCCAGTATTGGTGTTGGCACACGCAAGCCCATTATCGCCGCAGTACATGGCTGGTGTATTGGCGGCGCTTACGTCATTGTGCAAATGTGCGACTTAGTGGTGGCGTCAGAGAACACTGTATTTAAATACCCAGAAGCACAGCTTGGTTTTACCGGCGGACTGATCAGCAGCGCCGTTGCGCGCATACCGCATAAAGTGGCAATGGAATTCATGCTACTGGGCGAGGACTTTGACGCACAAAGAGCATTAAGCGCGGGCATGGTGAACAAGGTAGTTGCCAAAGGCGAAGAACTTGAAGCGGCGCAAAAATGGGCAACCATATTAGCCAACTCAGCGCCATTAGTTGTAGAGACATTAAAGGAATTCAGCTTGGCCACGATGAATCAAAGCCCAGCCGAAATAGGCGCCATTGCCAGAGATACGTTGCTAACCATTCGTACCAGTGAGGATGGTGCGGAAGGACGCAAGGCCTTTGGAGAAAAGCGCACGCCTGAGTTCAAAGGTCATTAACGTTCAACGCAGCTGAATTAGGCCGCCGTTACCGCAGACAGTATGTGCCTAGCAGCCTCAGCTGGAGAGGAGACATCTGCTAGCTCAACCCCCCTTCTAGATGCTTCATCTCTTAGCTCTTCAACTGCTTCAAATATTAAATTTTTCTTCGAGTCTTGCTCGTTTGATTCACAGGCCGCCAGCAACTCTCGACGTGTGGGTTTAAACAAAAAGTTAGGTGCGTCTGACAACATGTCTAATGACCATAACTTGGCCCTAGCTTCTTCGACTTTTTGCTTTAGCTTGTTATGCGTTAGAGGCACCAGACTTGCCGCAAGTTCAGGGCTATAAAAAGTAAAAATCGCTGGCACTTCATGATTACCCAAAAATAAGGACACGTTCAGATTTTGCTTATATCGAGCATTGCTTAAAAGCACAATATCAGCGACGGACTTGGCCCAGTTAACTTCCCTAGGTTTGATATTGGTATCATGCTCAACAGGTGCGTGATAAAAAAACGATGTCATCGGCGCTGCATGCATCACTAAGTCTTCTAAAGACGCAGATTTTGCCTCGTTAACCACTCCAAGATAAACACCACTGACTGGCATCTGCCAGTCCTCTATTGCGTTGCTATTGGCAAAGTGCGAAGCACAACTTTCAATCACTAGAGAGAGTACATTTTTCACATAAGTATTCTCGGCCTTAAATAAGGTTCCCCGCTGCTTCGGATCTATTAAAGACATGCACTTGAATTTTCCGTCGCTCTGAGTGGCTATTAAGGCTATAGCGATCCTTTCACCGGACATGGGAATAGGTTCGAAATAGATGGGAGCCCATCTAAAGTCTTGTACATTGCTAGGCAAATAATTTTCAAACGCCATCATCTGTATCCAATAAAAGCTGGCCTTGCCCACTGTCGAACAGAGCTTCAATAAGTTTCGGCAAATAATTCAACCTGTCTGTCAGTAGTCGGCAGCATTCCGCAAATTCCGGATTGCCGTTCCAAGACTCAGCCAAACTCGCGACCAAAATGCCATTCATATCGACTTGCGAAAAGTGACTACACTCGTTCAAAACAGATCTTGCAAGCCCTTGTTTGCTGACCCTTTCACTTAAAGCAAGCAGGTGTCCTGCTAGTAAATTCCTGTGCTCGCTGCGATCAGACATATTCGGAGGAAAGGCTTCACCGTGGTCAATGAGTGCAAATTTGTTTTTCCCCAAAAACACAAGATTTTCTGCCGTGCGGTCTTCGTTACCGACCCAAGTGTCAAACGCAATTGCTTTTCTTAACCCCTGCCAACCACTAATTCCGGAATTAGCGCGTAGCGCAGGGGTCCTGGCTGTATGAGCCAATGTCCCGCCGCTAAATAACTCGGTTGCAAACAAAAATTTGCTTCCTTGTGCCAGCCCTCCACGGTCAGAGTGCGGTCGAACTACGAAACAATCAGACACCGCTAGCCCTACGGCTTGGGCTACAAGATTGCAGAGAACTTCTCGAACGAGCTCATATGCAGGAATGTCCTTTACATATGCAGTTGTGTCCCCTGCACTGCTGCGCAATGTAGCAATGATGGCTGGATGACTTCCGCCCACCATTTCTTTCTCAATGCTCAACAATTCAGCTGTTCGTACTGGCGTGACCAAGGCCCAAAGTCTAAATCAAATTACTTTCCTCGTCGCTGTATATAGCCTGTTGATAACTTGTGTTTATCCTGTGGAATGCTCTATCACTGGTCGAGTGACTTACTGATAGCACTTACCTCCTGCTCTATGTAGAGCTATAGCCGTATTCAAACAGCTAGGCCAAAGCCTTTTTCACTGCCTCAGGAGTAATCGGCAAATGTCTTACCCGGGCACCGGAGGCTGCAAAGATAGCGTTACCGATGGCTGGCCCAACTACGGTTGTCGCTGGCTCACCCAAACCCACTGACTGCAACTCGCTGTCAACAAATTCAATATCAAGCTCAGGCACATCTGACATGCGCATGGGTCGATAGCTGTTTAAGTTCACATCCTTAACTTGACCGTTAACAAACTCCGTCCCTTCATGCAGTGCCATACTTGCGCCCCACAATGCGGCCCCTTCGGTTTGCGCCAGCGCGCCTTCTGGATGAACAATTGTGCCTGCGTCAATAACAACTGTGAGCTTCTGTAAAGTCACTTGGCCTGACTCTTTATCCACAGCAACTTGCGCAACACATGCAGACCAGGTTGGCATATCACGCTCTTGCCCAAAGGTTGTGGCAATGCCCATACCCACACCGCCAGGTAAATCTTTACCCCAACCGGATTTATCAGCTGCACGCTGTAAAACATGAGCCATCCGCGAGGCACCGCCCACGGAGTTCGGTGCATGGCCTGCGTTCTTACCACGACCTGTAAGCAATTGCGTGCGTAGGGCAACTGGGTCGACGCCCTTGTTGTGCGCCACCTCATCAACAAAACTTTCCAACGCCCAGTTAGTCCAACCCGGACCCACAGAGCGCAGCCAACCCGGCCTAAACGTTTTATTCGCTAAATCATTCTTGATCGCACGCACACGGTGGGCACCCACGTCGTACCAATGTTGCGCGCCATTAATAGAGAACGGATCAAACTTTTCGCCGTTAGTACCTGTACCCAAAAAGCCTGGCACCATGGCTGACGTAGGCCAACCTGCGGTCGCGTGATGTTGCATACCAACAATTTTCTCACTCTCGTCAAAGGCCATACTGACTTGTTGCACGGAAGCGGAACGAGGCGAGTCAAAGCGCGAATCATCCTCTCTGGAAAACACAACTTTCACTGGCTTGCCTAACGCTTTGGCGGCCAGCAACGCGGGAACACCGTAATCACCATTCAAGCGACGACCAAAACCACCGCCTAACAAATGGGTGCGCATAACAACTTGTTCTATTGGCACGCCCAAAGATTGAGCCAAGGTTGGCAAAATCAGTGACTGCCATTGGTTACCTGTGTGCAGTTCCCAAATACCGTCTTTCTGCAAACCGATAGCGTTCACTGGCTCTAACTGAAAATGCAATACGGTGCTGGTGGTATAAGACTGAGTAAACACCGAATTGGCTGAAGCGAATGTTGCATCTACCTCGCCATCTTCCACCACTAACGAACCGCTCGAACCCTCGATCAGCTCGGCGCCGCGATTGAGAATATCTTGCTCAGACACATTAGCCGTTGGGCCTGCATCCCACTCAACCTTAATCAACCGCTCTGCACGCTGGGCAGCATGAAAGGAATCTGCAATCACTAGCGCCCAACCTGGCACAGTATCAGACGGATCATCTAAGACTAATGTCTGTTGGTAGCCCTTGACGTTCTTCGCTTGGCTGTCATCCACAGATTTGACCGAAGCACCGTATCGAGTAGGCGGCACAATGGGCTTGGCATAAACCATGCCCTCATAGGTGGCATCAATACCGTAAATGGCCACGCCATTTGTCTTATTTGGAATATCCAAGGCCTGAGTTTCACTGCCAATCAATTTACGATCTTTGGCCGCCTTGATCGACAAATTCGCTAATTGGGCATCTGTATAAGTGCGGCTGAGATTGCCCTTACTCACAATGTCTCCGTAGCTAATGCTTTTGCCGCGACAAATCACTTGGCTGTTGGCGGCGCGACAATCAGTAGCTGCAACCCCCAACAAACGCGCGCCCTCTTCAATGAGCGCGCTGCGACCCGCTGCACCAGCCCTACTCATAAGGTCGAAGTTTTGCCAAACAGACCAGCTGCCGCCAGTAACAAAAGCACCATACTTAGCCTCAGTATCCACATGGTTGACCTGCACATCTGCCCAATCAGCCTCTAACTCTTCGGCAACAATACGCGCAAAAGCGGTGCCAATATGTTGGCCCATTTCGGCCTTCGTCACATTCACAGTGATTTGCCCAGAAGGCGCAATTGAATACCAAATAGTGGGCTCAAATTTATTCGCAGACAACGCTTGGGCGGGATCGCTGGCCAATAATGCGGCTGGGACAAAAGCCAAAGTCACACCTACGCTGGTGGCACCAATCATAAATCCACGACGAGAAAGCTTAGTTGATGGGGGCTGAGATGGAGATTGAATCTTATGCATTTTGCGCCTCCTGCTTGGCAGCCGCATTTGTCACCGCCAGCTTCACGGCTTTCTTAATGCGCACATAAGCCATGCAGCGGCACAAATTGCCGTTCATAGCAGTTTCAATTTCGGCGTCACTGGGATCGGCGTTATACGCCAAAAGACTGGCAGCCTGCATAATTTGACCGGACTGGCAGTAACCACATTGTGGGGTTTGCGCCTCAACCCAAGCTTGTTGCAATGGGTGGTCGCCGTTTTCAGACAACCCTTCAATGGTGGTGATATTACTGCCGGCAACATTGGCAAGCGGGGTAATGCACGAGCGCTGAGCAACGCCATCTACATGCACGGTACAAGCCCCACACAGACCAATACCGCAACCAAACTTGGTGCCCTTAAGATTTAACTCGTCGCGTACGGCCCATAAAAGCGGCGTATCATCCGGCACGTCCAGCTCTACACTGGTACCGTTAATCTCGAACTTAATTGACATATTTTGGCCCTCCTTTTGAACCCTCACCATAGCGAAAGTTAGGAATATCAAGCAAGCACGAGAGTGGACGAAAGACAATTAGCCTAAGAAATAGAGCTTATAAACTCATATGACCAAAGCAGTTGCGCACCTCACCAATATAAAGTTCAGGCTGCTCAAAGGCCGCAAAATGCCCGCCCTTGTCTAACTCATTCCAATACACGATGTTGGTATAAAGCTTTTCTGCCCAACTGCGCGGAGCAGGCACAATTTCTTTTGGGAAAATACTGCAGCCCGTAGGCACCTCAACGGTAGTGCCCGCGCCAGAAAACGCCGTGCCAAAACTCTCCCAATATAGACGTGCGGAAGATGCCCCGTTACCACCCAGCCAATAAAACATAACGTTGTCTATTAACTCTTGCCGCGTTAACACATTTTCCGGATCACCCTGGCAGTCGGTCCACTCGTAAAACTTTTCAATCACCCAGGCAGCTTGACCCATGGGCGAGTCCACCAACCCGTAGCCCAAAGTTTGTGGGCGCGTAGCCTGCTGCTTGGAATACCCCGCTCCCCACTGGGCATAGTAGCCCGCGGCCTTAAGTGCAATGGTGTCCTTTTCAGTGGGGTTTTTCAGCGCATCGCTCGTCGCGCCGACCGTGGGCATGTTGACGTGAATACCCGCGCAATGACCAATGTTCTGACGACCGATACCCGTGGTCACCGCAGAACCCCAATCGCCCCCTTGAGCAAAGTAGCGCTCGTAGCCCAGCCGACACATCAACGTGTCCCACGCCGAACAAATCTTTTCCACACCCCAACCCGTAGCCGTAGGTTTAGCTGAAAAGCCGTATCCCGGTAGCGAAGGACACACCACATGAAACGCATCTTCCGCGCGACCACCGTGAGCAACCGGGTCGGTCAGCGGGCCGATCACCTTGTGAAACTCCACCACAGAACCCGGCCAACCGTGCGTAATAAGTAAGGGCCGCGCACCTGGGAACTTGCTGGGTTGATGAATAAAGTGAATGTCTAGGCCGTCGATCTCGGTTAGGTATTGATCGAATTCATTGAAGTAAGCCTCGCGCTCATGCCAGTCGTAGTCATTGAGCCAATAGTCACGCAGAGACATGGCATATGCCAAAGGCAAACCCTGACTCCAATCATTTGGCGTTTCCGCATCCGCCCAACGGGTATTAGTGAGGCGATGCTTGAGGTCGCTGATGTCATCATCATTGATACTGATTTTAAAAGGACGGACCAACTCTGCGTCATTAGATGACATCTACACTCTCCAAAATACAAAAAGACAACGACCACCTTTTTACTACAAATGAGATTTTAAAGGTAAGACTAATGCGTAAAGCTACCGGTGTAGATATCGCAAAAGAAAAATTCGGGTAGGTACGCGGATGACAAGCTGACGAACAGCTAATGAGAAGGCGAATAGCGAGTGAGGGCTTTCGTTGCGAAAGCCCTTTTCTATAAGTTACTGGCCTGGACCAGCAGAAACCCTACGGTAGTAAGTGTGCTACCGCGTCGCGCTCTTCGGTCAACTCTTGTTCAGTGGCGTCCATTTTGCCTTGGCTGAATTCGCTGATTTCAATGCCCTGAACAATTTCCCAATCTCCACCTTTGCAACGTACTGGGAAGGAGTAGATCAAACCTTCAGCTACACCGTAGCTGCCGTCTGAATAAACGCCCATGCTCAAAATCGCATCGCTACCGAGCGCCCAATCGCGCATGTGGTCGATGGCTGCGTTTGCTGCTGATGCCGCACTAGACGCTCCTCTTGCTTCAATAATGGCTGCGCCGCGCTGCTGAACTTGGGGAATAAAGTCGCCGGTGTACCAGTCCATGTCTACTAACGACATAGCGTGCGCACCTGCAACAGTTGCTCTGTGAATATCTGGGTATTGTGTGGCTGAGTGGTTGCCCCAAATACATAGGCCTTCTACATCTGACACATGCTTGCCTGCTTTTTGCGACAACTGCGCCATTGCACGGTTGTGGTCTAGGCGGGTCATTGCGGTGAAGTTACGTGGGTCTAAATCTGGTGCATTCCGCTGAGCGATTAGGCTGTTGGTGTTTGCAGGGTTGCCCACAACCAACACTTTGACGTTCTTGGATGCATTGTCATTCAACGCTTTGCCTTGTGCTGAGAAAATTGCAGCATTGGCTTCTAAAAGATCTTTGCGCTCCATGCCGGGTCCACGAGGTCTTGAACCCACGAGCAATGCATAGTCTGCATCTTTAAAGGCTACGTTTGCGTCGTCTGTGTAAACAATGTCTTGTACGAGCGGAAACGCGCAATCGTCTAATTCCATCACTACCCCTTTAACTGCGCCTAGCGCCGGTGTGATTTCTAATAGTTGTAAAATTACGGGTTGGTCGTTGCCCAACATCGCGCCGGAAGCTACACGAAAAAGTAATGCATAGCCGATTTGGCCTGCGGCTCCGGTAATGGTAACGCGAACTGGATCTTTCATGGTTTCTCTCTTGAAGTGTTATCGAATTGGAATGAGTTGCCACGCATTCTAATTTGTCTCAAAAAAAAATACCGCAAAGAAATGCCAGTTATGGCCAGATTTGTGCGCAGTTATGACGTAAATGGCGTCTTCGAAGTGGCTTAAACAATCTCGCAGTCCCACTTTGAGTCGTTTAGCGCACTTTCAACGCTCTCAAAGGAACTGCAGGCGCTGCTTTTAATATGCCTCTCGCGAAGAAGTTATGGACAAATAAAAGATCTATTTTAGTTCATGTTTTGGCATTAACTTTGGGTATTAATTCGCAAAAACGCCTACCGAACGCCGAACAAAGGGCTCTTCTTTTAGCGTTGCTTTGAGTGCGTTGTTATTGCCGCTTTGAATTCAGCGCCAGAACAATTTGGGCGTTAACGGAAAAGTAAAAACCAGCACGCTGCCGACACCCCATTAAGCGACTTGTTAATAAGACATTATTGAGACCCATGAGCTGTCAGCCAGACGCATACCAGCGTCAATATCACTCCGGCAAATGTCCTCCAAAAGGAAAAGCAAAAACTGACTCAAAATTAGGGTAATTGGCTATTTAGAACGCCAGTCGTCAACGCTAGAGTGCGCTTTTATAGATCAATACTGTTTGAAAATGCCCAACAGAACGGGGCCTAACGGCAAGACGTTAGATTTTAGCAACATTTTGCTGACCTGCCACTCGTACAAACCATCACCTAGATTATTCTTCTTTAGTGAACCTATTTAGCACAATTTCGTTGGCTTAAAACAGCACAAATAGGTCGAATATTTGCTAAATTTACATCGCTGGCGCAAGCCAATAAATCCCTCGGAGACTTGCTTCAGAGCGCTATTTTTGAGATCTTTCA
>QXZU01000156.1 GCA_009886205.1 K189A clade bacterium
TGTTTGCCCAGAACTCCTTTTTGCACGGCTTATTCAAAGTCGCGTTTTGCTAACTCGCTGGCAATGCCAATATAGGTTTCTGGCCGGAGGTCGCGAAGTTCCGCTTGGGCGGCTTCAGGAAGTTTTAACTCTTCGAGTATTTCCAAGAATAACTCTGCGTTTAAGCTGCGTCCGCGGGTGACAGCTTTCAGTTGTTCGTAGGGTTCGTTCATGCCGTATTTGCGCATAACTGTTTGCACGGGCTCGGCTAAAACCTCCCAGCTGTCGTCTAAATCTGCAGCGATGGCCGCTGGGTTAACGTCCAGTCGTGATAGCCCTTTAAGGGTGGCTTGGTAGGCGATACCACAATGTGCAAAAGCAGAGCCAATGTTGCGCAGCACGGTAGAGTCCGACAGGTCTCTTTGCCAGCGTGATACAGGCAGCTTGCTGGCCATATGGTCTAGTAAGGCATTGGCCAAACCAATGTTGCCTTCTGAGTTTTCAAAGTCGATTGGGTTGATTTTGTGCGGCATGGTAGAAGAGCCGGTTTCGCCTTCAACTTTGCGCTGTTTGAAGTAGTTTATAGATATGTAGCTCCAAATATCTCGGTCGAAATCCAACACAATCTGGTTGAAGCGCATGATGCAGTGAAAAACTTCAGCTAGGTAATCGTGGGGCTCAATTTGCGTAGTCCACGGATTGTTGACCAGCCCAAGGCGCTGAATAAATTGCGCGGATAGGTCTGCCCAAGGCAGGTTTGGGTAGGCGCTCAGGTGGGCGTTGAAATTGCCCACAGCGCCGTTGAATTTGGCCAATATTTCTACCGCTGCCAGCTGCTGGCGCTGTCTGTACAGGCGCGCGGCAACGTTTTTCATTTCCTTGCCTAAGGTAGTGGGCGAGGCGGTTTGCCCGTGGGTGCGAGACAACATAGGCAGTTCTGCGTATTGCTGCGCGAGGTCATCAATGACCTTTATCAGTTGATCCATGTGCACGAGCAGTACGTCTTCAACACCGGCCTTCACCATTAAGCCGTAAGCAGTGTTGTTAATGTCTTCAGATGTGCAACCAAAGTGTACCCATTCGTTGATGGCCTGCAGGTTAGGGCGCAGAGCAAATTGCTCTTTTAGGTAGTACTCCACAGCTTTCACGTCGTGGTTTGTGGTGGCTTCAATTTCTTTGATTCGAGTTGCACCAACAGCGTCGAAGTTTGCGGCTATGGCTGCAACAAAGGCGCGGTCCTCTTTATCGAGGCTGGGTATTTCTGGTATCTCTTCGCAGTCACTGAGAAACAACACCCATTGGCATTCAACTTCTGTCCGGTACTTAATCAAACCAAATTCGCTGGTTATGTACGCTAGGTTCTCCACCTTGCTGCGGTAGCGTCCGTCGATGGCAGTGATGGCGAAGATTGAATCAAGTTGGCTCATAGGTTTTAGCTCGTTAAGAAATTTGTGAGTTGAATCTTTTTATTTTTGGCTCAGTGCGTGCCGGCGTGTTCTATCACTGCGCCGCCAATCATTTGTTCATCGTCGTAAAACGCGACATATTGCCCAGGCGCAATGGCTCTTTGGGGGTGTTCAAATTTAACCAATAGTTGACCGTTGGCAGCTTGGCTTACGGTGCAGGTTTGATCTGCTTGCCGGTAACGTATGCGCGCCTGACATTGAAGCGGAAACTTGGCCTCGACAAGCCAGTTGGCATCATCGGCGTGCAGCCAATTGCCGAGTATATCGTTTTGCTCCTGACTGATAACTAAGGTGTTTGTTTGGGGCTGCTTTGCGCAAACATACCAGGGGCGTTCCTTGCGTCCAGCCACGCCGCCAATGTTGATGCCCTGACGTTGACCTAATGTGTAGTAGTGCAGACCGCGGTGTTCGCCTATGGATCTGCCTTGCTTGTCCTTAATTGGCCCCGGAATATCTTCGATATAGGTGGCAAGAAAGTCTGCAAATCTGCGCTCACCAATAAAACAAATGCCGGTGCTGTCCTTTTTCTTGTCATTAGCCAGACCAAGATCGGAGGCAATTTCTCGCACCTTGGTTTTTTCTAAGTCCCCAAGAGGAAACAGGCATTTTTCCAACTGCTGTTCTGGCACGGCTTGGAGGAAGTAGGTTTGGTCTTTGTTGTTATCCACACCTTTGAGAATTCTAAACGGTTGCTGGGTATCTAGCCCGCCAGAGCGGCGCACGTAATGTCCGGTAGCAATGTAGTCGGCGCCAAGGCTGGTGGCATAGTCGACAAACTGTTGGAACTTGATTTCGCGGTTACACAAAATGTCAGGATTGGGTGTGCGCCAGCGCTTGTATTCACTCAGAAAGTGCTCAAATACGTTGTCCCAGTACTCGGCGGAAAAGTTTGCCGTATGCAGTTTTAGGCCAAGCTTTTCACAAACTGCTTGGGCATCTTCAAGATCAGTGATTGCTGTGCAGTATTCGCTGCCATCATCCTCTTCCCAGTTCTTCATGAACAGGCCTTCGACCTCATAGCCTTGCTGCATGAGGAGGTGGGCGGCTACTGAAGAATCTACACCGCCGGACATGCCAAGTATGACGCGCTTACCCGGTGCTGCCTTTTGTTCAGCGATTTGATCATTTTGGTTTGGGGACATTTGTCTCGCCAAGTGATGACTTTCGAGGGTGGGCATATTACCTCAGGCAAGCTGTAGGGTCAGGTTTTCTCTGCGGCTAATTGCTATTTTGCCTGCTGTTGGGCGTGCAGATGAGTGTCGGTAACGAAAATTTTGCTTTAGCGCCTGACCTAGGCGGCCCTAGGCTGCATAATGCGCGCTCAAGAGAGGTATTGTGTCATGTCCCTAAGTCATATCAATTCAGCCGGTGAAGCCAACATGGTGGATGTGGGTGATAAACAAGTCACCCAACGTGTGGCCAAGGCCAGCGGCACTATCAAGATGGCCGCATCGACATTGACGGCCATTCGCGACAACCAGCTGAAGAAGGGCGAAGTGCTGGCGGTGGCCAGAATTGCCGGTATCCAGGGCGCTAAGCGTTGTTCAGACCTGATCCCTCTGTGTCATCCGCTGGCACTGTCAAAAGTCAGTGTGGAATTTACCGAATTGAGCGACACTGAACTAGAAGTCATTGCTGAATGTAGGGTCAGTGGCAAAACCGGTGTTGAAATGGAGGCCTTAACGGCTGTCAGCGTGGCATCGCTGACGGTTTACGACATGTGCAAAGCCATCGATAAAGCCATGGTAATAGGCCCTATCTGTTTGCTGGAGAAGCAGGGCGGTAAGAGCGGCGATTGGTCGCGGCCCGGGTCAGTGAGCGAGGCTCAATAGATGAGCCAGAACTCAGTAGTGGAATCCCAAGTGAATTTAAACGTTAAGTTTTTCGCCTCTCTGCGCGAGCAGGTGGGCACGGCGGAATTACACCTTCGTGCGGCGAACCTTGAAACACTGCTAAATGAGCTTGAGGCGCATTTGTCCGAGGCGGGTTTCGAACATTTGTTGTCGCCAAATATTCGCATGGCGGTGAACCAAGACCTTGTTGAAGGTAACTGGCGAGAAGCCGTGCTGGTTTTTGCAGACGGCGACGAAGTTGCGTTTTTACCTCCAGTCACAGGGGGCTGAGTTGGGTCAGCAAATACACATTCAGCAACATGACTTTAGTGTGGATGAAATTTACACCGCAATGCGTCATCAATATGGCAGTGAAGTAGGCGCTATAGCCAGTTTTGTTGGGTTAGTGCGCGACCACAATATGGTTGCTGGCGACGGTGGCGATGTGCAAACCCTAACCCTTGAGCACTACCCGGGAATGACCGAAAAAAGTATTCAGAAAATTCTCGATCAAGCAGAAGCGCGCTGGCCGTTGTTAGCCATTCATGTGGTGCACCGGGTAGGCACTTTGGCGCCCAGTGAACAAATTGTTTTGGTCATAGTGGCATCTGCTCACAGGGACGCTGCGTTTGCTGGCGCGCAATACGTTATGGATTGCCTTAAGACCGAGGCGGTATTTTGGAAGAATGAACAGTCAGATTTAGGTCAAGGGTGGGTGGAGTCGACCGACGCCGACAAGGTTCGCGCTAAACGGTGGGACGTCTAACTTCTTTAATGAATTCGGCAAACGAGTAATAGTGAAACGATAATGGGAAATGAAATAGACAGAGCCATTAAGGATGATCGCAAATTTTTCTTTACCTATTATTTTATTACAGAGAAGTCTGGAGCCACGGAACCCAAACTCTATGTAGTGATGGAGCATTATGAGTCAGATACTGGTTGGTATTATAATTCTGGCGCTATTCAAGGTATGGCGCGGCTGGGGTGGCGTGAAGCCTCTGACTGGTTTGTAGCAGGCTTGAGGGAAGGTAATATTCAGGATAAAACCCTTGTTATGCCTACAGAAGCGCAAGAGATTGCCATAGGTATGGGGCTAGATGTCAAAGTTGCCCATCAGATGCGCATTAGCGCTTTTGTTAAGAATAGAGGCTATCCACCAACTATACTTCCTACGGATGCCAAATATGCAGAACGGGTGAAAAGGGCGAAGCTTCGGCCTTGATGGTGTGGCGTCATTCGGCAGTATTAGTATCTAATTCACTCCTAATTTCGATCCGTTGTACAAAGTTTGATTTTGAATTTATGGGCTAAATGGTCTCGTCGAGCGCTCGCCATCCGGCTTCCTGAGTTGCACATATTCAGTGCGAGGTTTATATTGTCCGGTCACCGCAAGAGCGCTTAGTGAGCGGAACAGGGACAATATATGCGGCGCCAGTCCTTGTATTTCTGCATCGAATCACTCGTCAAACTTATTAACTCTTTTGTTGATTGTTTCAAGCAGCCAACTGCAGGTGCAGGGGTGCTTATAGTGTGTGCCCAGTTCGAATCCAGTTTGAATCGATTTCAGCCAATAAACGGCTAATTTCGTTCGAAGTGAAAATTAAGATCAAGAAAAGATCGAATACAGAGCAAGTTTGCCCTGTAGTAGTAGCTCTCGCCGAAATTTAGCGGCGCGGGGACCAAAATAAGATAAAAAGTCAAGACAAGACAAGCAGGGGAATTTGATGAGCGACGAACAAAAAATTATTTATACCGAAACCGACGAAGCCCCACGCCTAGCCACTTACTCGCTACTACCTATAATCAAAGCATTCTCAGATGCCGCGGGCATTCAAGTCGAGACGCGAGACATTTCCCTAGCAGGGCGAATAATAGCCACATTCCCTGAAATGCTGAGCCCCGAACAAAGAATCTCAGACGACCTCGCTGAGTTAGGTCTACTCACCGGCGACCCAGCCGCAAACATCATAAAATTACCCAATATCAGTGCCTCAAATCCCCAAATTCATGAAGCGGTAAAAGAGTTACAAGGCAAAGGTTACAATCTACCCGACTACCCAGAAGAGCCTGTAAATGACGCTGAAAGGGAAATCCAGGCGCGTTATGACACTGTCAAAGGCAGTGCGGTAAATCCGGTGCTGCGCGAGGGTAATTCCGATCGTCGAGCGGCGCCTGCGGTAAAGGACTACGCCAAGAAGCATCCACATTCCATGGGCGTTTGGTCAACCTCATCCAAGTCCCATGTTGCGCACATGTCTGCGGGCGACTTTTATGGCAGTGAATTGTCTACCAACATGCAGCAAGACGACGTATTGACGATTGAGTTTGTGTCAGCGTCAGGCGACACAACTGTGTTGGTAAGCGACTTGGCAGTAAGCCAGGGTGAAATAGTAGACGCAGCATTCATGAGCAAGAAAGCGCTGTGTGATTTTTATGCAGAGCAAATTGCTGGAACCGAAGACGGCGTATTATTCTCGTTGCACTTGAAAGCGACCATGATGAAGGTCTCTGATCCGATTATTTTTGGCCACGCTGTTAAAGCGTTTTACAAAGACGCGTTCGCCAAGCATGGGGCTTTGTTTGATCAGCTGGGTGTTGATGCTAACAATGGTATTGGCGATGCCTACGAGAAAATTAAGTCCCTGCCCGCTGACCAACAAGCAGCCGTAAGAGCTGACCTAGACGCTTGTTTTGCATCTGGCCCTGATATGGCGATGGTGGATTCAGACAGAGGTATATCCAACCTTCACGTGCCCAGCGACATTATTGTAGATGCGTCCATGCCAGCGGCCATCCGAGAGTCAGGCAAGATGTGGGCACCAGATGGCGACCTGCGTGACATGAAGGCGGTTATCCCAGATCGCTGTTATGCCGGGGTATATGCTGAAACCATCAATGATTGCCGGGCTAACGGCGCATTTGACCCTACCACAATGGGCTCTACCTCGAATGTCGGATTGATGGCGCAAAAAGCCGAAGAATATGGCTCGCACAACACCACATTCGAAGCACCAGGCAACGGTCTGATGCGCACTTTAACCAGTGCTGGAGACATACTGCACAGCCATAATGTTGAAGAGGGTGATATCTGGCGTCTTTGCAGAGTAAAAGATGCGCCAGTACAAGATTGGATCAAGCTTGCGGTAAACCGCGGTAAGGCCACCGGCGCTCAGGTGATTTTTTGGCTCGATGAAAACCGCGCCCATGACCAACAGCTGATCGCAAAAATCAGTCAATATCTACCACAGCACGATACAGCCGGTTTAGACATTAAGATTCTGGAACCTGCAGCGGCGACCAGACATACACTCGCTGTGATGCGTGAAGGGCGAGATACGATCTCTGTCACGGGTAACGTTTTGCGCGACTATTTGACCGACCTTTTTCCAATTTTAGAATTGGGCACCAGTGCGAAGATGCTCTCCATTGTGCCGTTGATTGAAGGCGGTGGTCTCTTTGAAACAGGTGCGGGTGGTTCTGCGCCAAAGCACGTCCAGCAATTTGAAAAAGAAGGGCACTTACGCTGGGACAGTTTGGGTGAATTTTTGGCCCTAGGTGCTTCTTTTGAGCACCTTGCGCATACCTTCAATAACAGCGCCGCGAAATTGCTCGGCGATACGCTCAACGACGCCATCGGCGAGTTCCTTGAAAGCAATAAATCGCCGTCGCGAAAAGTGAATGAGTTGGATAATCGCGGTAGCCACTTTTACTTGGCGAAGTACTGGGCAGAGGCAATGAGTCGACAGAGCGTAGACAGTGCCCTTGCGGACAGGTTTGCTGTGCTTGCCAAAGCCTTGGGCGACAATGAAGATGCGATTAACGAAGAGTTGCTTGCGGCTCAAGGCGAACCCGTCGATGTAGGCGGTTATTATTCTCCGGACCCGGATAAAGTGGACAAAGCCATGCGTCCTTCGGCAACGCTGAACGCCGCAATTACAGCGGTTTAGCGCAGGCAAGGTTGGCTTTTTGAGCTGCGACCTTCCTTTAGCCTTTCTTTAACCTCTCTGTGACCTTCTGCTAAAAGAGGAAGGGTGCCTGGGAGGTGTGGGCGGTAGGGGGCGCACTCATTAGAGTTAAACACTAGACGTGCGAAAGCACACAAGCCAGAACCCTGACTTATGTGCTTTGGTGAGATCATCTAATCTAAAAGGTAAGCGCAGTAAGTCGCTTTTCTAATACTCTAGTTAATTCTCTGTATCAGCAGAATTCCCAGGTTCCTCAACCAATTCTGCTACATCATTGCTTTCTTCCGAACCTTCAGCTGGCGCTGGACTGGTACTAACGATGTTAATCGCGTGTAGCCCCTTATCGCCTTCTTCTATCTCGAATTCAACCGGCTCTCCGGCACGTAAAGACTTATAGCCTTCCATTGCAATTGCAGAATAGTGAGCAAAAAGATCTATTTCCCCGTCATCGGGCAAAATAAATCCGTACCCCTTAGCATTGTTAAACCATTTTACAGTTCCACTAGCCATATTTTCCTCCACTCCGAGGCCGACTGTCCGCAAAAACTTGTCAAGAGTCAAGTTATGAAATGGGTAGAAAAATGTCTTAATGACCCCATTTATCAATTCAGGCTTGGATGGTTTAGTGCAGCACTGTCACAAAACGTCGACAACGATTGATTCAAGATTCAAGCTGGCGAAAACAATTGCGCGGCAACCGTCAAATCTGGGTCCGTAAAAGAAGTTTGTGGTTTACCGTATGTTTGTAAAATAGGGCATTATTGGATCAGGGTTATTGTCTGAGAAGGCGCAGGTAGTTTTAGCAATGGATGAGCGAATGATTGATGAGAGCGAGATAGAGTTAGTGCACCATAATTCCTGGCTAGGAAGCGCTGACGACGATGACGGCGTTGCAGGTGATCGAGACATTGGGCTGGCAACGGCTGAGGCAAAACCTGAATTGAAGCGGCCGCCTATGTATAAGGTGCTATTGCTCAACGACGATTACACACCCATGGAATTTGTTGTGCATATCTTGGAGAACTTTTTCTCCATGCCGCGAGAAAAGGCGACACAAATTATGTTGGTGGTGCACAGTGAAGGCAAAGCAGTTGTCGGCATTTACCCCAGAGACATTGCGGAAACGAAATCTGAGCAGGTCAATTTGTATGCTCAAGAGAATGACCACCCGTTGATGTCTAGTATTGAGATGACAGACTAATCGAACCAAAAGTAGTGAATATAAATGTTAAGTAAAGAATTAGAACAATCGCTGAATGCAGTAGCGCAACAAGCCAATGCCAAGCGACATGAGTTTGTCACTGTTGAGCACCTACTTTTAGCGCTTACGCAGAATGATGGCGCGATAGAGGTGTTGCGCAACGTGGGCGCAGATGTAGCCGTGTTGAAGCAAGAGCTTGAGACCTATATCGAAGACACTACGCCAGTTTTATCGCTAGAAGACGAGGAACATGGACCGCAAACTACCCTTGGATTTCAGCGTGTTGTTTCCCGTGCATTGTTTCATGTGCAGTCGTCGGGCCGTAAAGAGGTTACCGGAGCGAATGTTTTGGTGGCGATATATAGTGAGCAAGAGAGCCAAGCGGTTTACATGCTCAAGGCCCAAGGTATTACGCGCATTGATGTAGTGAATTATATTTCTCATGGCATTAGCAAGGTGCCTGAAGAGGATGAGGGCGACTTAGAAGCCGGTGCACAAGCCGCTGAAGGCGAGGGCGCTGAAGAGAAGCCTTCTGCACTAGCGTCCTATGCCACCAATCTGAATGAAGAGGCCAAGGCTGGCAGGGTGGACCCACTGATCGGTCGCGATGAAGAGCTAGAGCGTGTCATTCAGATTCTTTGCCGTAGACGTAAAAACAACCCGCTGTTGGTGGGCGAATCTGGCGTAGGCAAAACTGCCATCGCTGAAGGTTTGGCAAAGCGCATTGTGGACGGCAAGGTGCCTGAAGTAGTCAGCGAGAGCGTGATTTACTCATTAGACCTTGGCGCTTTGGTCGCAGGTACAAAGTATCGCGGCGATTTCGAGAAGCGTTTCAAAGCTGTGCTCGCCGAACTCAAGAGCACAGAACATTCCATTCTCTTTATCGACGAGATTCATACCATTATCGGTGCTGGCGCGGCGTCTGGTGGCGTGATGGACGCTTCCAATTTGCTTAAACCGCTTTTGACCTCTGGGCAAATGCGCTGCATGGGATCCACCACATATCAGGAATATCGCGGTATTTTCGACAAAGATCGGGCGTTGTCGCGCAGGTTCCAAAAAATAGATGTGCCAGAGCCAGATGTAGACGATACCTATCGCATCCTCAAAGGGCTTAAGTCGCGCTTTGAGGAGCACTACAAAATTCGCTATACAGACAAAGCACTGCGCACCGCCTCAGAGTTGGCTGCAAAGTATATTAATGATCGTTTTATGCCTGATAAGGCCATTGACGTGGTAGACGAAGCTGGAGCTGCCCAACAATTGCTTTCACCCAGTCGTAGAAAGAAGAGTATTGGCGCGTCTGATGTTGAACAGGTGGTGGCAAAGATTGCGCGCATCCCATCCTCGCAAGTGACCTCATCGGACAAAGCTTCACTGCGTGACCTAGACGGTAATCTTAAGATGGCTGTATTTGGCCAGGACGAGGCAATTGAGCAACTGGCTACAGCCATCAAGTTATCCCGTGCGGGCCTTAAGAGTGGCGATAAGCCCATTGGGTCATTCTTGTTTGCGGGTCCAACCGGAGTAGGTAAAACCGAAGTTTCCAAGCAGTTGGCGCATGCAATGGGTGTTGAATTGCTGCGTTATGACATGTCCGAGTACATGGAGCGACATACTGTTTCAAGACTCATTGGCGCACCGCCTGGATATGTTGGATTTGATCAAGGGGGTTTGTTGACGGAAGCGGTCACAAAGCACCCTCACTGTGTGGTTTTGTTGGATGAAATCGAGAAGGCCCACCCCGAGGTATTTAACTTGCTTCTGCAAGTAATGGATCACGGTACATTGACCGACAACAACGGGCGTAAAGCAGATTTTCGCAATGTGGTTTTGATCATGACCACCAATGCGGGTGCTCAGGAAATGAATCGATCGTCTATTGGATTCTCCGAACAGGACAACTCAACCGACGGTATGGAAGTGATCAAACGTATGTTTACGCCAGAATTCCGTAATCGCTTAGACGCCATTGTGCAGTTCAGCCCTCTAAATATCCAAGTGGTGAAAACCGTTGTGGACAAATTCTTAACCGAGCTGCAGGCGCAGTTAGATGAGAAGCGGGTAACACTAGAGGTGGATGAAGCGGCCAGAGATTGGCTGGCTCGAGAGGGTTATGACGAAAAGATGGGTGCCAGACCCATGCAGCGCCTGATCCAAGAAAAGATTAAGCGGCAGTTGGCCGAAGATTTACTCTTTGGTGATCTGACGCAAGGCGGGGTGGTCACCGTTGGCGTGGAAGATGGCGAATTGTCTGTAAAGGTGCTTTCTGCCGCAGAAGCTTAGCGTACTAGTCAGTTCACCAGCAAGAAACGGCCTAACGCTCTATAGGTTAGGCCTTTGTTGCTACATGCGGAAAGTGATTCGGCCTTTGCTCAAATCGTAGGGCGTCAGTTCCACCTTTACTTTGTCCCCGGTGAGAATTCTGATGTAGTTTTTTCTCATCTTGCCGGAAATATGAGCGGTGACCATGTGGCCGTTTTCTAGCTCAACTCTGAACATGGTATTGGGCAGTGTATCGACTACCGTACCGTCCATTTCAATCTGTTCTTCTTTAGCCATGCGGCCCTATGTCTTAATGTTTGGGCGCGCATTGTGCCGTAATGGCGAGATAAATAGAAGCGGCTAATTTCCTTCTATACGCTAAAACCAATACCTGCTAGCTCAAACCTACCCATCTATCGTTAACAAACAGCTCGGTTGGCCGGTAGTTGGTCTTGTAATTCATCTTTACAGATTCTTTGATCCAATAGCCAAGGTAAAGGAAGGGTAAATCTTGCTGCTGGCAAAGCTCAATCTGCTTTATCACGCTCAGCACGCCGAGGCTGCGCCGGGTCTCAGAAGGTTCAAAGAATGTGTAGATAGCAGAGAGGCCGTGGGCCAGTTGGTCTGTCACTCCAACGCTGAGCAGGCGTTCACCCTCATAGATAGAGACGAATATGCTGGCGCACCATTCACTGAGTAAAAATGAGCGAAATTGATCCTCTGTTGCCGGATACATATCGCCGTCTGCATGCCTTTGGTTAATGTAGCGTTCGTATAAGTTGTAGTGGCGTTTGCTGAATTTTGCCTCTTCAACTTCCACTCTTAGGTCTTTATTGCGTTTGATGATCCGCCGCTGGCTGCGACTGGGCGCAAAACTCTTAGCGGGCACCCGGGTGGGTACACAAGCCGAGCAAGACGCGCAGTGTGGCCGATATAGATGCCCACCACTGCGTCGAAAACCACTGGCGGAGAGTGTTTGATACAAATCACTGGAGATAATCCGTCGTGGGTCAACGAACAGTGTCTGTGCGTCAGCTCGATCTAAATACGAACAGGGGTGTGGGGGCGTCAAAAAAAACTCAACGCGCTCCTCCTCTGAATTGTCCATTTCACTCATAAAGTATGTGCCTGGGTGGGCAGCTGCCAGTTACCCAATCTGGTGTCACTGAGATTGTTCTGGGCGAGCAGCGCTAAGAACTCTGTTCGCGGCATGGGTACAACCCCAAGGCTTGCTAAGTGCGGGTTCATCATTTGACAGTCAATCAACGCAAAATCCCAGCTTTGTAGAAGTTCATTGAGTTTAAAAAAAGCGGCTTTAGATGCGTCATCAGCTCGAGCAAACATAGACTCGCCAAAGAACATATTGCCAAGTGACAAGCCATAAAGGCCGCCCACTAGTGTCTCGTCTTGCCAAACCTCAATGCTGTGGGCTAAACCCGCTAGGTGCAGCTCTTCATAGGCCGTCATCATAGCTGGAGTGATCCAAGTGCCAACCGTGTTCGCCCGCGTTGCAGCGCAAGCACTAATGACAGAGGCAAAATTTTCATCCGCAGTTATGTGGAATTTGTCGCTGCGTAGCGTTTTCTTCAGGCTACGGCTGACTTTCATTTGGCCCGGTTGTATTACGCCTCGCTCGCTTGGGCACCACCAATAGACGGGGCCTGAATCATCATCAAACCAAGGGAAAATGCCCCGGCAATAAGCTTCAATCAACCATTGTGCTGACAATTCGCCACCAGCAGCCAATAACCCATCCGGCTCGTCCAAGGCCTCCTCACCGGGCGGAAACCAGATCGGCGAGGGCGGTAGGAAAGGCAGATCGGGCAAGTTTGCGGCTACGGGGTTGGTAAAAGCGCCAGAAAGGGCTGAGCTTTACTGTGATGTTGTATGACTTGGGCTAGAGTGCGGCCTTCTTTATCTACAGCGTCTAATTGCCCACCTGCGGCGCTATAAACCTTCAGAAAACGGCCAAAATCCTCTGGTCGCATACTGCGGTAAGCGTGTAAAAGTTTACTGTAGTCGGCGGGTTCGTCACCCAGTGGGCCTTTGTCGAGAAAACTCTTAACTCGGTCATCGTCCCAGACTTCGTCGGTAATTTTGGCTTTATCTACTCGCATCATCTTCACATCAAACAATTGAGCGTTGATTGTACGGCGAGTGGCGCTGAAGGTCTTGTGTTTTACCAAACAAGACGTCGCGCAAACGCAAGCCATTCCCGGGGTTTTCAATACCTCATTGGAAGGCCCTTAGCAGGCCAAATATGCCGGCTAGGGGTGTTTGTGCCTACATCAGCTAATGCGTACACTTGCGCAAGATTCAACGGAGTCATTCTTTGTCAACTTCAACGCCCAATCGTTCTATTCCCTTCCGCGAGATGATCCTAGTGCTGATCGGCACATCGGCCTTGTTTTTACTGTTGGCTATCGCCTCTTATTCACCGAACGATCCGTCCTTTAATTACACCGGCAATAATCAGGAAGTCAGTAACCTTGTGGGTTCAAGCGGGGCTTTCTTTGCAGACATCGTCTTATTCTTGTTTGGTTGGATGGCGTACCTATTGCCCCTAGCACTGGTTTACATCGGCTTGCATTTATTACTCAGTGGCCGCGCCCCGAGCCCGCCGTTGTTACTGGTGGTGCGTACCATTGGCTGGGTGGGATTAATGCTCTGTGCGTGTATTTTGTTAGACGTGCATGCGCCACTCGCCTCCCAGCTACCCTCAGGTTCCGGCGGGGTCTTCGGTTTTCACCTCGCTCAACAAGGCGAGCAGGTATTTGGCTGGGTGGGTATGACCGTACTTTGCGTGGCTGGCGTCATTATTGGTTTGCAGGCCGCAGTAGGTTTTTCTTGGTTAGATGTGGCGGAACTTATTGGTCGCTTGTTGACCAAGGTCGCAGGCGCTTCAAGAGACTTTTATGATGTCCGTTATGATCGTTACCAAGCGCGTCGTGCGGTCGCTAAAACTGTAAAGCAAGAGGCTGATGAGACTAAGGCGCTCATTAAACAGCGCAAGGTATCGTTAGACAACGACCAGCGCGCGAGTGACAACACGGCGCCTTCGTCGGTGCAAATTCTGGCGACAGCAAAGGCTGAAAAGCCACCGTCTAAACTGCAACAAAAGCGTCTTTTTGACTCCAATAGCACCTCCGAACTGCCAGATGTCGACCTGCTTGATGAAAAGCGCGAGGACACCAAGTTAGGTTTTTCCCCCGATGCTTTAGAGGCGATGTCTAAACAGTTGGAGTTAAAGTTAGCGGACTTTGGCGTTCAAGCATCCGTTGTTTCAGTTTTGCCAGGGCCGGTGATTACGCGCTTTGAAGTGCAGCCTGCGGCTGGTGTTAAGGTACAGAAAATAAGCGCTCTGGCTAAAGATTTGGCCCGCTCAATGGCGGTCATCAGTGTACGTATTGTCGAGGTCATTCCCGGCAAGTCTGTGGTGGGCATCGAAATCCCCAATGAGCACCGTGAGATGGTGCAGCTTAAAGAGGTCATTCATTCATCGGTTTTTCAGGACGCCGCGTCCACCCTTACTCTGGCCTTGGGTAAAGATATTTCCGGCGCAACCATCGTTGCTGATATAGCCAAAATGCCCCATCTGTTGGTTGCGGGTACTACCGGTTCGGGTAAGTCGGTTGGTGTCAATGCCATGCTGTTGAGTATTCTGATGAAGGCGACTCCTGAGCAGGTACGCCTAATTATGGTCGACCCAAAGATGTTGGAGCTGTCCATTTACGAAGGCATTCCGCATTTGCTTACGCCCGTTGTGACAGATATGAAAGAGGCCGCACACGCGCTGAATTGGTGTGTTGCTGAGATGGAGCGCCGCTATAAATTAATGGCTGCCCAAGGCGTACGTAATCTGGCCGGGTTTAATAAGCAGGTGAACGAGGCTATTGCCAGAGGCGAACCGATTAAAGACCCGCTATGGAAAATGGAAGATGAAGAGGCGCCAGATTTAGTCGCGCTGCCCACCATCGTCGTGGTGATTGACGAGTTTGCTGACATGATGATGGTGGTGGGTAAAAAAGTTGAGCAATTGATTGCGCGGATTGCACAGAAAGCGCGGGCCGCTGGCATACACCTAATTCTAGCCACCCAGCGACCCTCGGTGGATGTCATTACCGGACTCATTAAGGCCAATATTCCAACTCGCATAGGCTTTCAGGTTTCATCAAGAATCGACTCCAGAACTATTTTGGATCAAGGCGGCGCGGAACAACTGTTAGGTCACGGCGACATGCTCTATTTACCCCCCGGTACGGCGTTACCGCAAAGGGTGCATGGCGCATTTGTGTCTGATGAAGAGGTGCACCGAGTAGTTGAGGATTGGAAGCGCAGGGGCGCACCAAATTACTTAGAAGAAATTACCGCAGGACAAACTGGCGAAGATGCGTTTGTGAAGCTCGACGGCGATGGCGACACTGAACAAGAGGATAATCTTTACGACGAAGCAGTGCAGTTTGTGCTTGAATCTAGGCGAGCATCTATTTCATCGGTGCAACGAAAATTACGTATAGGCTACAACCGCGCTGCACGGCTTATAGAAGCCATGGAAGCGGCGGGCGTGGTATCAGCAATGGGCACAAATGGTAGTCGTGAAATACTCGTACCTAATAGGGATTAGCCTGCTCAGCAGTTGTTTGAGTGTAGGGCCTGCTATAGCAGCCAACAATACTGATCTTTTGTCTACTGTGGCGGAAGGAGCTGAAGGGGCTAAAGTGACCGAGATGACTGGCACGGTGGAGCCTGCTGGTGTGCTGCAAGCTACCGAGGAAACCTCAACGTCTGGGCAACAATTACTTGAGCTACTACTGAACTTAGACAATACCCAAGCAAATTTTTCACAAACACTGCTGGATTTTCGCGGCCAAGTGCTAGACCAATCTAGCGGCACTTTGACTCTGTCGAAACCCAGTCTGCGATGGCAGGTAGATTTACCTTTCGCTCAGGTCATCGTAGTTGCAGATGGGTGGTTGCGAATCTTTGATCCAGATTTGGAGCAGGTGATAGAAAAGGACATGGGCGGTTCTGATGAGGCGCTGCCGTTGAAATTGTTGTTAGACCCAACGCAATTGCTTGCAGGCGATTACCTGATTAACAAAATCTCCATAGACGGTGTTGCCCAGTTCTTACTTCAGCCAACCAGTAATCAATCTTTATTCATGTCGGTACGCCTAGCGTTTACCGGTCAGCAGTTATCGCAATTAGAAATTACCGATCATGTTGGGCAGCGTACCCGAGTCACCTTCAGTGAAGTTCGCAGCCAGCAAAACATTCCCGCTAGCGCATTTGAATTAGATCTGCCCGCCAATACGGACGTTGTGCGGGGTTGAGGCCTAATGTCACTGATCGATAATTCAAGCAGCATTGATCCACGGCCATTGGCGGATAGATTGCGCCCAGAAACGTTGGCGGACTACATAGGCCAACAACATTTGATGGCCGCGGATAAACCTTTAGGTGGGTTGGCGAGCAAGGGCCAGATTCACTCGATGATTTTGTGGGGCCCCCCCGGCACTGGTAAAACCACGCTGGCCAAAATATTGGCCACTAGCGCCGGTTGTAAATGGATCAGTATTTCTGCAGTGCTATCTGGAGTAAAAGACATTCGGCAGGCGGTTGAGCAGGCCGAGTACTACTTAACGCAGGGCGAAAAAACCGTTCTATTTGTTGATGAGGTACACCGCTTCAATAAATCTCAGCAAGATGCTTTTCTGCCCCACGTGGAGAAAGGCACGGTGACCTTTATTGGTGCCACCACAGAAAACCCCTCTTTTGAAGTGAACGCGGCATTGCTTTCGCGGGCTCGAGTTTATGTGCTGCGTGGTCTGTTAAATGAAGATTTGGTTCAGGTAGTGCAGCGCGGTGCCCAAGCACTTGGTCTAGAAATCACCCCTGATGCGCAACAGTTGTTGATTGCCAGCGTGGATGGTGATGCTCGGCGCTGTTTGAATATTCTTGAGATCGCTGGGCAGTTGGGTGAAGGCACGATCACTGACGAAACCATAGCTGCCGCCTCGGGTGAGCGTATGCGGCGCTTTGATAAAGGCGGTGATCTATTCTATGAACAAATTTCTGCACTGCATAAATCTATTCGCGGCAGTGCCCCGGATGCAGCTATTTATTGGTTTTGCCGCATGCTAGATGGCGGCGCAGATCCGCGCTATATCGGTCGCCGGCTTATTCGTTTAGCCAGTGAAGATGTGGGCAATGCCGATCCTCGCGCCCTTGAATTAACTCTAGCAGCAGTGAGCAGTTTTGAGCGCTTGGGTAAGCCTGAAGGTGAGCTGGCGTTGGCTCAAGCAGTATTATATTTGGCCAGTGTGCCAAAGAGCGACGCAGCCTATAAAGCATTTTCTGCGGCAAAAGCATTTGTCGCGCAGTCGCCCACACTAGAGGTACCCATGCACCTACGTAATGCTGCCACCGGCATGATGAAAGGTATGGGGTATGGTGAGGGGTACCGCCATGCCCATGCAGAGACCTCAATCGATGGTGCCTACGCCGCTGGCGAAGATTACTTCCCAGAAGCAATGCAGCCCCAACAGTTCTATTTTCCGCGACCGTCAGGGCTAGAAGATAAGATCAAAAACCGCTTAGAGCGATTGCGTGAACTTGACGCACAAGCAGTAGAGCAACGGCGCGAGGATTCATAGATGGGTTTTCTCTATGTCGCCATGGGCGGCGCAGTAGGGGCTTGCCTGCGCTACGCCATGTCGCTTTGGCTAGGTGGCGGTCTATTGCCCTGGGCGACCCTCGCTACCAATATCACAGGCTCTTTTGTCATTGGCCTAGTCTGGGGCCTTTGCGCCGGCGACGAGTGGTTTCAAAACTGGGGTAGGTTGGTGTTGGTTGTTGGGTTGCTGGGCGGGTTCACCACTTTTTCCGCGTTTTCCTTAGAAACCATACAACTGCTGGAGGGTGGCAGAGTGGTACCGCTGTTGGCCTATGTATCCAGTACTCTATTTGGCTGTTTAGCTGCGGTCTGGCTCGGATTACGCGTGACCCAATAAAATTCTTCATTTCATTCGGCGCAATAGGAGCAATCCACCTCCGAGGGCGTTAAACTGCGCCCGCACAGTGCGTTTCAATTCATCAGAGCGCATTAGAGCGCATTACAATGTGGTAGATCACGACAGGTAAGACGGAAAACCAAATGTTAGATATTAAGGCTTTGAGAGCCGACCCTGAGCAAATTGCCCAAGCCCTAGCCATTAAGGGTTACGTATTAGACACCAAGCAATTTATTGAGATTGAAGAAAAGCGTAAGCGCCTGCAGAGTGAAACCGAAACTCTGCAAAACGAGCGCAATGTGAAGTCGAAGTCCATTGGTCAAGCCAAAGCCAAGGGCGAAGACATACAGCCGCTGTTAGCGCTGGTAGGAGATTTGGGCGAGCGTTTAGACAAGGCAAAAGCCGAATTTGCTCTGGTTCAGGAGGAGCAGCAAGGCTTGCTCATGAGTATTCCAAACTTGCCTCATGCCTCTGTGCCCGCAGGTCGCGACGAGAGCGATAACATCGAATTGCACAAATGGGGCGTGCCAAAGGAATTTGATTTCACCCCCCTAGATCATGTGGATATGACGGCCTCAGGCGGTCTCGATTTTGAAACCGCTGCCAAGATCAGTGGCGCGCGTTATGTGGTTATGCGCGGCAATTTGGCTCGTCTGCAGCGCGCGTTGACCCAATTCATGCTAGACCACCATACCCAGGTCAACGGCTATCAAGAGGTCTATGTGCCGTTTATCGTTAACGCAGACTCAATGCGTGGCACTGGGCAGTTACCAAAAGCCGCTGAAGACATGTTTCGTATTAATGGTGAAACTGAAACCTACTTGATTCCCACCGCAGAAGTACCGGTGACCAATATTTATCGCGGCGAGATACTGCAAGAGGCTGATCTACCGATACGCCATGTGTGCCATACGCCGTGCTTCAGAAGCGAGGCGGGCAGCTATGGTCGTGATACGCGTGGCATGATTCGTCAGCACCAATTTGAAAAAGTAGAGCTGGTGCAGTTGGTTCACCCAGAAACCTCTTGGGACACCTTAGACACATTGACCGGTCACGCTGAAGGCATTCTGCAGGCGTTAGAGCTGCCTTATCGCGCGGTTATTTTATGTGGCGGGGATTTGAGTTTTACCTCTGCAAAAACCATAGATTTAGAAGTGTGGTTGCCCAGCCAGCAGCAGTATCGGGAAATCTCCTCCTGTAGCAACTTCCTCGATTTTCAGGCGCGGCGTATGCAAGCAAGATTCCGCAACGAAGCGGGTGACATAGAATTACTGCACACGCTTAATGGTTCTGGTCTAGCGGTGGGGCGTACATTGGTAGCGCTGCTGGAAAATTATCAGACCAACGATGGCAACATCACCATTCCCGATGCGCTGAGTCCTTATCTAGGCGGTGTCCAGCAGCTCTCTTTAAACGACTAAGTGTTCTACTTACCTCTTTTTCACCGCCTTGCGGGTAGTTCGTGTTTGGTCGTGGGCGGTGGGCAGACAGCGCTGCGCAAGCTGCGTTGGCTGGTTCGTGCAGAGGCAAAAATTAAAGTCATAGCACCTGAAGTAGATCCGGAAATTCAGAAGCTGCGAGATGCGGGCAAGCTGACGATAGAAAAAAGCCTGTTTTATCCTGATGCGGTGACCTCAAACCTTGTTCTGGTTATCAGTGCTACAGACGCACCGAATGTCAGTGAAGAGGTATTTGTCGCCGCTATGGCGCAAGGCGTTTTGGTTAACTGTGTGGACAGAACTGAGCTATGCACGGTTATTTTCCCCGCAATCATTGACCGTTTTCCTATTCTGGTGGCTGTTTCTAGTATGGGGCGCTCGCCCACGCTGAGTCGTAGTGTTCGCGGCTGGATAGAATTGCGGCTGCCTAACGCGCTGGGTCAACTGGCTGAACTGGCGGGTCGGTTGCGCAGTGAAGTTAAAACCAAGTTACCTAGCGTAGACGCGCGCAAAGCGTTTTGGGAAGAGGTCTTCGCTAGTAAAGCCGCAGATGAAGCGATGTACGGTTCTATGGATGCTGCGGTGGTTGAAGCCGAAAAAATGATGGCCAGGGCCTCTAGTGATGGATCAATCGTGCTGGTTGGCGCGGGTCCCGGTGACCCTGAACTGATTACCCTTAAGGGCTTAAGGGCCATTCAGTCAGCTGATGTGTTGATGTACGACAAACTCGCTAATCCAGCTTTATTGGAATATGCCCGTCGCGATGTTGAGCTCATTGATGTGGGCAAAAAGGGCCCTCGTGAAGCGGTGAAAGAAGGCAGTGATGCGGCTCGGCCCAGTGGCACGACTATGCAGCAGGAGATTAATCAGACCTTAATCGAGCAAGCGCTAAAGGGTAAAAAAGTAGTGCGCCTGAAGGGCGGTGATCCATTTATTTTTGGTCGCGGCGGCGAAGAATTGTTGGCCGCCGCAGAACAAGGAATTGCGGTAGAAATTATTCCGGGCATTACCGCCGCAATGGGCGGTGCTAGTTATGCCGGTATTCCGTTAACTCATAGGCACATGAGCCAATCGGTGCGTTTCGTCACAGGCCATAGTGTTGAGCATGGGGTGAATATTGATTGGCCTGAGCTAGCAAAACCCGAGCAAACTTTGGTCATTTACATGGGCTTGGTGGGCATTGAAAAAATTCTACAACGTTTAGTGGATGCTGGGCGTGGTGATAAAACCCCCGCTGTGTTGTTAGAAAACGCGACACTGCCCAACCACAGAGAAGTGTTTGGAACGTTAGAGGATTTGGCGGGTAAGGTTCGCGAGGAGGGTATAGATGGCCCCTCTATTATTATTGTTGGCGAAGTGGCAGGTATACCCGCTCAAGTGCATGAACGTTACGCTGCGTCTTCGATAGAGGCTTCTACAAGCAGTTAGTAGGCCGGGGTAGGCCAGCAACTTTAGCTACATTTTTGGCTGGGCTGCCACCGAAGAGTTGCATCAAATAAATGCTATTGCCGCGTGCCTGACCTAATGCATCTTTTGTTAACTTAACCAGCGGTCGAGTTTCTGGCACCACCTCAGTGGTTAGATAGAATTGCCGCGCCAGCTCGATAATCTGCCAATGCTCCGGCGTCAACTCAATATCCAGCCCCTTGGCTAATGTTTCAGCCGCAGCCAAGTTCCATGCCAAGTGGTCACGCAAATAGCCGTCTTTGTCTAATGCCAGCTCTGTGCTCATTGGCGTAGGTGCTTTAGGTTGTTCATGATTACTCTGCCCAACTGACAATTGGTGAGTGCAATGCGGTCAACGCAACGAAAGTGTCGTAGTTAATGGTGCTGGCTTTGCATTGCTCTAATGACACGCCTCTAACGCGGGCGTCAATTTCCAGAACGTGAATATTATCTTCATCAAGCCGGTTCGCGCAGTAGACGCCATCACCTAACAATATAATGGGGTCGTCACTAAGCTTGCGCTGTCGGCAAGCCGCGTAACCGGCGCTGTTGAATACTAAATGTAAGCTCATCGCTGGGCTCCAATAACCACATCCTGTGCAGCGATCAGTGCTATTTGTTGCTTGAGGGTGAGCAGTTCGATCTCAGGACTATGACTGATAGATAAGTCTCTATCTGCTACCGATGGCGCGCAGGCAAAAAGTCGCTCTACTTCATAAGTGGGCAGCGCGCTGAGTATTTTGCTAAAGGTTTTTTGTTCAATGAGTTCGCCGTGCTGGTTTGGCAATAACCCCCATACACCATCGTCGCGAAATAATAGGCTGACTTCTCCGTCGAATACCGCGCCCACCATGGCGGCTTCCAGCAGCTCTGCATTATGGGTGTTGGCATAAGGCGGCTGGGAAATGATGAACAGCATCTTTTTCATGCGGGGAACTCAATGTAACGATCAGCTTCGTTGATGGCGCTGATCAGTTGCCCCAGACCCACTAAGGTGAAGGGTTCGGCAAGGCTATTTGAGGTTTTTTCGTAGCGTGCGCGTTCTTCCTCGCTGAGTACGCCTCTTTTGATACCGCTGGCTATACACACGGCAAGTTCAACGCCTTGTGCACTAAGGGCCTGCCATTTTTGCAGCAGATCTTCCTCGCCTTGTGGTGCCACTGGCGTGGAGAGGGCCTGCAAAACGCCTTCGTGGAAGAAGAAAATTCGCTCAATTGTATGTGCTTGCCTTAACAGTGCCTCGGCGAATGCCATGCCATGTTGCGCTGATTGACTGGCGTAAGGTGCGCCGTGAATTGCCAGAGTGTATTTCATTCCTCGATTTTAACAGCATAGGCGGCTTTGAGGGCAGTAGGAAAAGTTGCGAACGAGTCGAGTATTTGGCGGTTAAGTGCTGGATCTGACAAATTTAGGGCGCTATAAGTTGGCTGGAGAGCATAAGAGGAAATAAGAGATGACAACAAACAGAGGCAAACTGCTGTTGAGGAACGGCGTTTTTCAGAAGTTGGCTAAATTCACGACATTTTTCGTTGCGACATGGGTGGGGCTTGGGTCCGGTGCGCTTGTTTATGCTGATACAGATCAGCAGTGGACTGCCGCATGCGT
>QXZU01000157.1 GCA_009886205.1 K189A clade bacterium
GAAATTGCTGAAGAACACGGCTATGAATTGGTACACCATGAACTGGTGCTCTACGTGCGCAAGAAAGACAAGTCCGACTAACAGCCACACACCCAGGCAGCGTTGCGCTCGGGGTTTTGGGTTCTAGTTATAAGTTCTAGTTATGAGTTCTTGTTATACGTTTTGCGCTTGGTCGAGGCCACTTACCTGAGCGGGCGTGAGCCGGCCTTGAATCAGCAAAGCTTGCTGGACGGAAACCCCTCTTCCTATTTGATCATCGCCATTAGTGGCCGCTAATCTCGATCCTGCAAAAGATTTTCGTACATGCGCAAATGTCTGCGCGCATTGAACTCATCCCCTTCCAGCTCATGCAACCGCGATAAATTGAAGTGGGCATCAGGAATGTCCGGCGCCTTCCTGTAATAGGTTACGGCCCTATCAAGGTCGTCTAACTCATCAAACACCGTACCTAAATTATAGTTAGCCAGCTCATGAGTCGGGGCAATGGCCAGCGCCAGCTCGTAATGACGTTTAGCCCTGCGCACATCGCCCTCTAACTGATAAAGCCGGCCCAAATTCACATGCGCGTCGGCATTTTGCGCGTCCAGCCGCACAGCTTCACGATAAGCGTTTGGCGCTTGCTTTGGATCTACCTCTTCAAGATCTAAGCCTAGGTTGTACCAGTCGTCTGAGTCCAATTCGTCAAGCGGCTTACCACCGCCAGCGCTGGCACGGGCTAAATGCGCCACATTTTTTGCTAAGGCTTGAACAGAAAAATCCATGGTGAGTTGGCCGCTCTCCACTTCCCAAGCCTTGTCATCGTCACGCACAACCACCACGTGGCCGTCCGCATAAATGCGCACAGAACTGAGGGATTTAAACTGTGCGAGTTCAGCCTTTAATTTTGTTAATGCTCTGTAGCTACGTCGCACGCCCACCGAGGCATCGCGCAAGGCCTTCGCGGTACGCAAAAAAACCACATCTTGAAAAGAGAAACGAAAGTGCCCGCGACCGTTGCGCATAGGCTTAAGAAGATCCCTGCGCACATAGTGGCGTATATGATCTGGGCCAATATTGAGAAGATCTGCTACCTCTTGAGTACTGTAACCACTGGTACCCGGAGATCGATGTGAAGCTGGCAAAGTTAATTTGCTCATAACTAGGCGGTAACGCCCCTACTTTTAAGGCTAGGCTGGTGGCAGGGACTATAGCCTAGGCCCTAAACGTGCTCAACAACCGAGCAAAAATAGAGCGCTAAAACCCTCAACAGCCGTTGCAACCCAGTGGGCAAAATTTGACTTAATTTACCCAACTAATGCTAACTTAAGGGCGAGGAAAAATAATAATAATAGGGGAGAGCCTCGTGAATAACGCAAACGACTACGATCCAACACCGTTAGAAAAACGCCCGGTATTTTGGTTCTACGGTTCAGCATCTATGGCTTATGGCATCAAAGATAACGCCTTTAGCTACTTACTACTTATTTTCGCAAACCAAGTGCTGGGGATTCCCGGATACCTGGCCGCTATTGCGCTGGCAATTGCCATGCTGTGGGACTCGGTTTCGGATCTACTGCTTGGGCATTGGTCAGATAAAACCAATTCTAAGTATGGTCGCAGACACCCATTTATGTACTCGAGTTTGATCATATTTCCCCTCGCATTTTATGCCTTGTTTAACCCCGTGATTGATATCGACACACCAATGACTGGATTCTGGTACATCCTCACCCTAGCTCTGCTGATACGCACAGGAACTACCTTGTTTGAAGTGCCGTCTACGGCACTGCTGCCTGATTTAGAGCAAGACTATGATCAACGAAATCGCTGGCTTGCCTTAAGGCATGGCTTTGGCTGGTACGGGGGCAATGGCATTCATACGGTGAACTTCTTCTTTTGGGTGGGCGCATACGGCGTGGCGTCTGCCACCGGCTACGCAATTTACGGAACCGTTGGCGCAATCGTTATTGCGGGAACAATTATCATGTCTGCCTTAGGCACGCAAAAAATCGCAGCCGGCTTAGAAAGACCTAGCGATACATTTAAGCTTAATGAAATCGCTAAAGAAATTGGTCAGATTTTTCAAAGTGTCAAAAACCGTAACTTTGGTTCACTGTTCGGCTACGGCTTAGTCGTCGGTATTGCAGGCGGCTTAGGCACCGCCCTTTACCTGTACAACACCGTCTATTTCTTTGGTTTTTCCGGCAATCAAATAGCCACGACAGGCATCTGCGTCTTAATCTCACCCATCATCGCTTATTGGGCAACCCCGTATTTTGCAACCCGCTACGGTAAACCGCGCACGGCCATTTGCGCACTGCTCTTTAGACTCGCCCTGTACCCAATACCCTACATCTTGTTGCTCAGCGATATTTGGCCCGAAATGGGCAGCTGGCTGAGCCTAGCCTGCTATTCCATGTTTATCGTTGCAGAAGTCGTTGGGCTGGTGATCGGCGGCGTACTACTAGACTCAATGATGGCTGATGTAGTTGAAGACAGCGAAGTACATACCCAGCGGCGCTCTGAAGGATTGTTTTACGCTGCTCGAGGCTTTGCTTACAAAGCCGTATCAGCAGGAGGCATTATCTCAGCGGGCACCATCGTTTCTCTGGTTGGCCTGGACAGTATTACCTCGGTGACCCAAGTCACTTGGGAGATTCGCTACGACCTAGCCACCTTCTTCCTGCCACTATATTGCTCGCTTTGTCTATTTGCGATTTGGATTGTCTCCCATTATAAAATAGATCGTGAGAGTCACCAGGCCAACCTAGAGACTTTGGCGGATCGGCAAAAAGCTGCAAATGGCAAGGAGGCTAGCGCTTAGCTGCGCGCTGTAATTGAGCAAAGAATGGAAAGGCAGCATTTTAGCGCTGCGTTAAAAACCTGAGTTGAAAGACTGATTTAAGAAATGGCGTTAAAAGGCCGACTTAAAAACCCGAGTTAAAAACCTGAGGGAAAAAGCAGAGTTGAAGGGCTTTGAGCAAACAGCTCAGAGGCATGGGATGCAACCTGCCAACCAAAATTAGGAGAGGACAATGAGTGATATGAAATTAGGACTGATGCTGGGTTATTGGGGATCAACTCCGCCCACCCACCATATTCAAATGGCGCAACAAGCCGAGGCGTTGGGTTACGACTCAGTGTGGACCGCTGAAGCTTATGGCAGTGATGCCATTACACCTCTCGCATGGATTGGTGCGCAAACCAGCAAAATTCGTCTGGGCACAGGTATTTGCCAAATTTCTGCACGCACGCCAACTGCCATGGCCATGGCTGCGCTGACTATGGATCACCTTTCCAATGGCCGAATGATTCTTGGCCTAGGTGTATCTGGCCCGCAGGTAGTTGAGGGTTGGTACGGTGCGCCTTTCTCCAAACCGTTGGCAAGAACCCGCGAGTACATTGACATTATTCGTCAGGTTTTAGCGCGAGAAAACCCCGTTTCTAATGACGGCGAACACTATCCACTGCCATTTACTGGCGAAGGATCTTGGGGCTTGGGCAAACCATTAAAGCCTATTGTGCACCCGTTACGCGCAGACCTACCTATTATGATGGGCGCTGAGGGACCGAAGAACGTAGCGCTAGCAGCCGAAATTGCGGACGGTTGGTTACCCTTGTACTACTCGCCGTTCAGACAAGACGTTTATTCGGCTTCTCTTTCTAATGCCAAAGCAGACTTCGAGGTCACTCAAGGACTTGTTGTTAACATTACTGACGATGAAGAAAAGGGGCTGATTCCCATTAAGCATATGCTGGCACTGTACATTGGTGGCATGGGCGCTAAAGATCGCAACTTCCACAAAGAGTTAATTGGGCGTATGGGATTTGAGGCTGAAGCTGAAAAGATCCAAGATCTTTATTTAGCGGGCAAAAAGGACGAGGCCGCGATGGCTGTACCTACTGCGCTGGCTGATGAAATATCCCTTGTAGGGTCGGTAGACAAAATTAAAGATCGTCTACAAGCGTGGGATGAAACCCCGGTCACTTCGCTGAATGTTTCTGCGCGTAGCGTTGTAGAGCTTCAGCAATTGGCGGATATCGTCCTAGATCGCTAGGATTCTAGAACGCTGGCGCTAACAACTAGTGCAGGCCTAGACCTTGCGTTTGGCCTTACGCGCTTTGTGTTCGGCCTCGCGTCTGGCTTTGCGCTCCTCGCGAGCGCGCTGCCTATCATTCTTTAGCGTCTCTTTAAGCACTGCTACCTGCTCTTCGGAGATGCTTTGAAATCCCGATATTCTGCAGCGCTGACCTGCCTGTAGACGCCCAGCAAAATTCTCTAACCCTTGAATGGAATCAAACTTACACACTTGTGAGGAATTCACTTCATAACTAACAGGTTGATTGGGTTTAAGCCCAAAACAGCGGTGCTTGAACTGCACCAAATAGCGCTTGTTGCGGCGCATATTGAAAATAACATGGTGCTCGTCTAGAACTTTAACGTTGCGAATTCTATGGGCGGATATGCAGTTGCGCTCTTCCACATAGTCTTCTTTTTGCGGGTCTTGATTAAGAATCTCTTCAAGTGTGAGTTCAGGGTCTGCCTCACCATTATCTACCGCCGCATCATCGGAAGTAGTACGGCTTTCACCCTGC
Source organism: K189A clade bacterium (assembly GCA_009886205.1). GTDB lineage: Bacteria > Pseudomonadota > Gammaproteobacteria > Pseudomonadales > Azotimanducaceae > UBA4421. The sequence continues at coordinate 4,576 of QXZU01000157.1, forward strand.
CCATTAGCATTAGCATTAGCATTGACATTGGCCATTGCTAATGGGCTGACCCAAAGGCTGCTGATCAGCACTGCCAGCAGTATGGGCCCAGTTCGCATCACGCAGGAACTCGTAGATTTGCCAATTGCCCATTGAGCATTGCGCGCCCCCAGTCGTTGACTACTCGGTTGTAAAAAGCGAGAAAAGTTAACGGATCTCATCACTATTCACCCTCAAAAATTTGCACAGTTATTGAGCTTCTGCATGACAGAAGTATTTACACAAAAGCCACCGAGACGCTGCAACTGTACTCTTTTTTCTTCCTTTGCACAGACTTGGATAGACCTGCATAAATCTAAAAAGGTGCACTAAACCAACTGGCGCAAAAGCTCAGAGCAATCGCCACTCACCTTCATTGCAAACAGCTCATCCGCTCGAGTAACACCGTTATTGATGGCGACAATGGGTATTGAGCGCTCATTCGCCCTACGCACAAAGCGGTAGCTTGAGTAGACCATGAGTGAAGTGCCTACAACCAAAACCGCATCGGCTTGGGCTACCCAAGAGTACGCCTGCTCGACAACGGGCTTGGGCACCGAATCGCCAAAAAACACAACATGAGGTTTGAGAATGCCGTCGCAGAGCGAACACCCCGGAACCTGTATCTGCGAAAACTCCACCTCCAAATCTGCATCGCCATCTGGCGCAGGCACAAATGACTCCGCTTGCAGGCTAGGATTGTGGGCTTCTAGCCAAAGCTGAATGTCGTCACGCGCTTCCAATTGACCGCACGCAGTGCAGATCACCTGATCGAGGCGACCGTGCAAATCAATGACAGTTTGCTGCCCGGCCTTTTGATGAAGCCGGTCCACATTCTGTGTGATCAGCGCAAACACATTGCCTTGGGCCTCTAACTGCGCCAACGCTTGGTGACCTTCATTGGGCTGTGCTTGCAAAAATGACGGATAACCCAGCTGGCTGCGCCCCCAATACCGCTGCCGCCACTCATGACTGGCCATAAACGCTTGGTGCTTAACTGGTTGAACTCTTTTCCAGTCACCCTTTTTGTCCCGGTAGTCGCCAATTCCAGAATTGGTGCTAATACCCGCGCCAGAAATGACCAATATCCGCTCGTGCTTTCGCATCACGCCTCTAAGATTTTCTATATCGGACTGCAATGGACTTTTTTCCTCAATTCTCGACGCTTAAGAAGCTCTACTGCCATGATAGGCAACTTGGGCCACGCGGGGGCAATAATTGTTCAGAAGTCTAAAAACCGGCCACCAATGTTTAAGAAAATGTGTTGAAAAACGTTCGGGGCAGCAGCGTTTGACGCACTTAGGCGCCGGCCGCCAAAACAGTACCGTGCAAATTCAAGACTGAGTCGGTTAAACTCGGACCACAAAATAAAACAAAATTTGAGGGAGACTTATGATCCAGTTATACGGACTACGAATGAGCAACTACTACAGCCTGGTAAAAGCTGTACTCATCGAAAAAGGCTTAGACTTTGAAGAAGTTAAAGCGCCGCCTACCCAGAAAGACGACAACCTAGCCAGAACCCCTATGGGCAAAATGCCTTCAATTGGCGTTAATGGTCAGTACATCTCAGAGTCTCTAGCCATTATTGACTATCTAGAGCGCCTACAGCCATCACCGTCCATGGTGCCAGCTGATCCATTTGCGGCAGCCAAAGCTGTAGAACTAGCCTGCCACATCAAATTGAATGTAGAGCTAGTGGCAAGACGCTGTTTACCAGAAGCATTGTTCAACACGCCTGTGAGCGATGAAACCAAAGCCAGTACGGAAAAAGATTTAGACAGAGGCATGAAAGCTGTTGGTCAACTTATGGTATGTGACCCATACGCTGCCGGTGACACATTCAGTATTGCGGACCTATATACGTACTACTCCTTTGGTTTGGCCTCAACCATTGGCCAGAAGATGTTTAATAAAGACATCCTGGCTGACTACCCGCAGATCGCAGGGCTGATAGAGCATTTGGCTGAGCGCCCAAGCATTAAGCGGGTAACTGAAGAAGCGAGCGCATAGCTGTCTAGACATAGTTCGTGAAAAATTCGGCACCCTTGACACAATAAGGGCGCCGAATCGCCTAGACACAATTAGTTTAGCTACAATTGCTAGCTCGGCAACGACCAAGCGCACTGCGGACCTTGAAAACACAAACGCCCAAACATTGGTTCTAATCAGCACCTGTTAAACTCAAGTCACCCTCACCCGTACCCTCAAGAAAGGTGTTCTCCATGCAAGACATCACCAGCCGAGTAAAACATAACGTCCCCGCATTAGTGCTGACACTTCTGGGCATAATGCAGGCCTTTGCGCTGGAGTTACTTTGGTCCTTCATTGTCGAAACACCCTATCTATTTGCGTTAACTTGGCAGGCGCTGCTGTCTTGGCTACAAGTTTCGATCACGCTTATTGGCACCATTTTAGTCTGGGTATCCTACGCCACAAATGTAACAAGATTTCTCTGGGTGCCCACAATGCAAGAATTTGTTATGCCCTTTGCGGTTGGCTTAATCCAGTTTTCGATCATTCAAATGTTAACAGTGCAGCTCATTGGCCCTTGGATGGTTTTGGTGGCAGTGCTGATATTGACAATAAATTGGATAGCTCATAGCACCATGCGCAAGGCCCGTCTGGACGGCGATAACAGCGAATTTTTTACCGGCACTACCACGGCAGACTGGCGCGACTTTCAACTCGCTATTGGCAGCATTGCTCTGTTGTTGGTGTATGGCATCTACGAGTGGGTGTTTGCCCCCTTTAACGCTGCCACCCTATCTATATTGCTGATAACCCTTGGTCTACTACTCGTTCAGTTTAGGCTAATGGCCGTTTGGTGGTCGCGCTCGGTGAGCACCAAACCTTCGAAAGATTAAATTGCAAAGCCTGCGGGGTAAGTGAGGTGTCATGGATTCGCCCAGAAAATCTTAGAAGCGAATACCCGTTAACGCTAAGGTGATAGAGGTAGCTAGGCCTAGCTCACCCATTGATCCAACGGCGAATCTCGCCCCACCATCCGCTCTAGGTCTACCGCTTGGCGGCTATACACTCCGACAACAACGTAAACCAGCAGCGACGCTGCTAGCGCTGGAAAAACCTCGTGCAGCACACTGCTCAAACCAGACCCTATCCATACGAGCAATGTCACTACGCCCACTGCCATAGACGCCAACACCCCTGACGCGCTGCCTTTTTGCCAGTACAAACCGCAGACCACCGCCGGAAAAAAACAGGCTGCGTATAAGCTGCCAGAAAATATGGTAATGGCGAGAATGTCGCCCGGAGGATTCAATGCGAACCCAGCAGATATGACCGCAAGCAATAAAACCGCGGCCCTAGTCCAAGCTAGGGGAAATATTTGTGCGCTGGACAGGTTAAAGGGCTGAATCAGGTTTTTGTAAAACGTCGACGCCGCCACTAACAACACGCTGTCCATTGAGGACATTGCCGCTGCAATAATGGCAATAAACAAAAAGTCTCCTGCCCAGACAGGGAAAACTGAGGGGTCGTTAACCAGTGTTGGAATAATCAAATCGGTATCCGTA
>QXZU01000158.1:0-95 GCA_009886205.1 K189A clade bacterium
TTTCTTTGATTCTCAAATTTGAAGGTTCTTTTTTCTCTGGATAATTAGTGCCCGTTCTTAGCTCGGTCGCTCCCAGCTACTTGCAGTGGCAGATG
>QXZU01000158.1:105-2543 GCA_009886205.1 K189A clade bacterium
TAAGATGATTGGCGATTACATAAAGTTGCTGTGTAAACGCGCACTTTTTGGTAATACCGGTAAAGGTAAAATGAAGTCTTCAACAAAGTGAGGGTTAACATGATTAGCGAAGAACAAATTCAACACTATAGAGACCATGGCTTTGTGGTTTTAGAAAACTTTTTGTCACCCACGGAGTTGTCGGGCGCGCGTCAAGAGATCGAAGCTTTTATTCCAGGTTGGCTTGACTATGCGGCGGATCCGAGTGGCCCCAAACCTGATAAATGGGACGAGGCTGCGCGATCGAGAAGAAACGTGAGGTTTCCGTTCAAAGGCTCGCAACTCAATGCCATCACTCTGCACCCTGAACTGCGGCGTTTTGCCTCACTAATGGCTGGAGGTGGAGAGATTTTCTGCGAACAGTCGGATTTGACGTATAAATGTAAGGGTCATTACGGTGACGTAGATCAAGATATGCATTTGGATTATGTCAACCATACGCTCACTTATCCGCCCGAAGATCCCACTTATTGGCAGACCGCTTTCCTCATTTACTATACTGATGTGGCCGCTCATGAAGCGCCCACCGCGGTTTGCTCATGGCAACATTATAAAGATGAAGTGCTTTGGCCAGCGGTTTACAAGAAAGAGGATCGTCCAAGTTTATATGACAATGAAGTCAAAACGACAATGCCTGCCGGGTCAGTGTTGGCGTACAGCATGCGCACATTTCACCGCGGCACCGCATTTTTAGATGAAGGGGCTCGCGTTGGTCATTTTATTTCTTATGCGCCAGCTAAGCCGCGTTGGATGGGGATTATTGGATGGCCAGAGCAGGGCATCTATTCTAGCTTTTCCGCTTGGATAGAACAGGCGGCGCCCGAAGAGCGCGAGCTTATTGGCTTTCCATCACCAAGCGACCCTTATTGGACGCAAGAAACGGTTGCAGGTGTAGCTGCCCGCTACCCAAATATGGATATGACTCCTTACAAGAAGTAGGCTAGTGCGAGCGTTGGGTGTCCCTGTTTCTAACTCAGGGCGTTGTTGTTGCTCGGACGCAAGAGCCAAGAAAATTTGCTGAGGAGAGAAGCGAAGGTGGAAGATTTAACTCAGGCGCAGAGTCGTCCCAACGTGGTGGTACTTTTTCCGGACCAGCTGCGAGCCCAATCGTTGCCACTTTACAGTCAAAAATATGGTGCGCAACAAATCAGCACGCCAAATATTGATCGCCTTGCTAGCCAAGGTGCGACCTTAGATAACGCAATATCCAATTGTCCAGTATGCACGCCGGCGAGGGCAATGCTGGTCACCGGCCGTTACCCACAAACCACTGGCCACCTGATTAACACCACCCGCACTCGGCATTCAGAGATATCCATCGCTGACGCTTTTGCTAATGCAGGCTATAAAACGGCGTGGATTGGTAAGTGGCATTTACATACCGGTTTGTGGCCGGCCTTGGATCGTATGCCACAGCACCCTGACTGGGTACCCGAGGGCCGTGATCGTCTTGGCTTTGAGTATTGGCGCGCCTATAACCAACATATGGTCTATTTCAATGGATTTGTGCACAAAGACGATTGGAATTACGAACGCTGGGAAGGTTATGAAACGGATGGCCTATTCAATTACGCGCGAGAATTTATGGACAATAGCGGCGATGATCCGTTTTTGATGTTTCTTTCGCCTCATCAGCCGCATTACACGCCTTTCGAATTTGCGCCGCAAAAATTCTACGATGGGCTGCCAGAAAATTTAGTTCTGCCCTCCAATGTACCCGCTGAACAAACTGACAATGCGCTGGAAATGATGCGCCATTATTTGGCAATGATTTTGGCTATCGATGAAATGCTTGGCAATTTACTAGATGACTTGGAGCGGCGTGGTTTGGCGGACAATACAATTGTAGTGTTGGCTTCGGATCACGGTACACAAGGTGGTTCTCAAGGTGTCAATCCGTGGTCTAAGAAGAACCCTTACGATGCATCGATACATGTGCCAGGAATAATCCGCTTTCCCGGAAAAATTTCCCCCGGTAGTCGTATAGATACCGTTACTAGTATGGTTGATTGGTTTCCAAGTATTTGTGGTTTAGCGGGTGTTTCAGTGCCGCGCTCAATTGAGGGTCAAGACTTGTCCGCGCATTGGCGGGGCGATGCGTCTAAGATTGCAGCGCAGACCGAACCAGAAAGCGCCTTTATTATGAATTTTTCCAAATACTTTGACTGGTTTAAAAATGGCGCGGAATGGCGGGGCGTGCGCACTAAGACTCATACTTATGCGTTATGGCTAGATGATCGGGAAGAGTTATATGACCTTCAAGCTGATCCTTTGCAGATGAACAATTTGAGTGCTGATGCCTCCTCGCAAGAGTTACTTGGGCAAATGCGAACACAATTAGTAAATCACCAGCATCGTCGTCAAGATCAATTGCAGCCTTGTGAAGAGGCAAAGAGTTG
>QXZU01000159.1 GCA_009886205.1 K189A clade bacterium
AGTTTACAGACTGTCTAAAACGACCTAGCTCAGAGATTGATCCAAGTCGGCCAAAATGTCTTCTATGTGCTCAATGCCCACAGACAGACGAATGGCTTCTGGCGCCACGCCCACAGCCTTTTGCTCTTCAACAGTCAACTGACGGTGTGTGGTAGAGGCTGGGTGGCAGGCCAAAGATTTGGCATCACCAATATTAACCAAGCGCTTAAACAACTTCAGTGCGTCATAAAACTTAACGCCCGCCTCATAGCCACCCTTAACACCAAAGGTCAAAATACCTGAAGCGCTGCCGCCCATGTATTTTTGCGCCAGTGCATGGTGAGGGTGACTCTCTAAACCTGCATAGCTCACCCACTCCACATTGGGGTGCGCTTGCAAATGCTTGGCAACCGCTAGGGTATTGGCCGAGTGACGCTCCATTCTTAGCGGCAGGGTTTCTATGCCTTGCAGCAATTGAAACGCGCTCATGGCTGACAGTGCAGCACCCGTATTACGCAGCGGCACAGTACGCGCACGGCCAATGTAAGCCGCGCCACCAAAGGCTTCGGTATAAATCACACCGTGATAGCTTTCTTCCGGGGTATTGAAACGAGGGTAACGCGCTGCGTGCTCGCTCCAAGGGAAGTTGCCAGAATCAACAATAATGCCGCCCAGTGTGGTGCCGTGGCCGCCCATATATTTAGTTAACGAGTGCACAACAATGTCTATGCCGTAATCAATGGGCTTAAGCAAAGAAGGTGAAGCCACCGTGTTATCAGCAATGGTGGCCACACCATGACGGCGCGCCATAGTCGCAACGGCTTCAATGTCCACAATATTGCCCGCGGGGTTACCAATGGTTTCCATAAAGATGGCTTTGGTATTTTCGTCAATCAACGCTTCCAGCGCGGCAACAGAATCGTCTGCCGCAAACCGCACTTCAATACCCTGGCGCGGCAACATGTGCGCAAACAAAGTATAAGTACCGCCATACAGCTGAGGCACAGTGACAATGTTGTCACCCACTTCGGCTAAGTTAAGAATGGCGTAGTTAATTGCCGCACTGCCCGCAGATACCGCCAGCGCGCCAACGCCGCCCTCAAGAGCCGCAACCCGCTGCTCTAATACATCGCAAGTTGGGTTCATAATGCGGCTGTAAATATTGCCCGGTACCGCTAAATCAAATAAGTCCGCCCCGTGCTGGGCGTTGTCAAATTCATAAGCCACTGTTTGGTAAATCGGCGTGGTTGCCGCGTGAGTGGTTGGGTCTGTGGTGTATCCCGCATGGACCGCAATAGTTTCGTCTTTCATCTGCCCTGAACTCCAATAAATAGAAAAGCGGGCATATTGTGCACTAGGCTCAACAGATACCCAAATTTGTTCACCATAGATGTGCGCACCCAGCGCCCGCAAAAACTTCGCTAGGTCTCTTTGCGAGGCAATTTCGGTGAAAAATAAGCGCTGCCGACTTATTCGAGGTGACGCCGCCTACACTTGCGTGCACACTTAATCTTTAGCCCAACGAAAAAACCGCTTGAACACACCCGCTCGCTACATTACTAAACAACTTTTGACGGTCTTCGCCATAAGTCTGGCGGTGATCTTCAGCATTGCTATGGGCGACAAGCTAATTCATTTCCTAGAGAAAGCCGCCATCGGCCAATTGCCCGGACACATGGTGCTTTACGTTGTATTGCTGCGCATGCCTGGCATTCTGCAACTGGTCATTCCATTCGCTTTTTATGTGGCCATTTTGCTGTCCTTCGGACGCCTCTACTCCACCCAAGAAATGGTTATTTTGCAAAGCGGCGGCATGTCTACCGCCACGCTACTTAAATGGTTGTCTAGGCCCGTTCTGGCTCTGACCTTTGGTGTTGGTTTGCTCTCCCTATGGATTGCCCCAAGCGCGCAATTTGCCTTGGAACAAAGTATGGATGAGTTGCGCACGCAAACAGGCTTTGCAGCGCTGCAGCCCGGCACGTTCCGCAGCGACAACAAAAACGACTGGGTCATTTACAGCGAAGGCTTGGCCGACGACGACCAAACCATTCTTAATGTATTTGTGCAGCGCACGCTGGAAACCGGCGAAGAGGTCACGGTGTGGGCAGAACGAGGCCGTAAAGACCCACCCAACGCACAAGGCCAACAACTGTTATCGCTGTATAGCGGCAGACGCTACGTAGGGCAGCCTGGCGCGCAAAATTTTGAAGTGATGACATTTGAGGAATTTCATATTGCACTGAATGTAGACACAGTCATTGAACGCGTCACAGATGTAGAAGCAACGCCAACCCTTGCGTTGCTGGACAACGCAGAGCACCAAGCAGAACTGCACTGGCGCATAGCCATGCCTCTGTTTTTCCTCATTGTCAGCGGCCTAGCCATTGGCGTGGCCCCAGTGAAACCGCGCCAAGGCCCCTACGCACAAATTGCACCAGGGCTACTTTGGATAGTGGGCTATTACATCGCCCTGATCGCAAACCGCTGGGCCATAACAGAAGCGCAAATCCCCAGCGTCTTAGGCCTATGGCTAGTCCACCTAATATTTGCCGCCATTGCCATTCGCCTAATCAAACAAATTGGCCGACCCGCAGCAGTGTAAGGAAATTTGAGCCGCCAATGACACCACCCAATGAAACACAGCCACATAATTTAGACCTAACAGAGGCCGCGGCCCAGAGGACGTCGACCATCACCGCCCAGCTGCTCGGCTTCAGCGGTTTACTGCCCATTGCCGCCATATTCTTCGGCGCATTAGTCTGGCCACAATACCTAACTAAGCTCAGCCTGTTAGCCAACCTTTACGCAGGCACCATATTTTCATTTTTAGGCGGCATTCAATGGGGCTTAAGTATTAGCCCTCAGGCCCAGGTGCGCATAAGCAAAAGGCTATTGGTGAGCATTGCGCCCTCTCTGTGGACCGTACTGGCCCTACAGCTGCCCGCCGCGCAGGCCAGTTGGTTTATTGTTGCAGGCCTTAATGCACTGCTATTTTTCGAACTCACCGACGCAGAAAAAAGCCAACGACCCCCTTGGTATATACCGCTAAGGATTAACTTAACCCTATGCCTCAGCCTTGGCTTGCTGGCCATCAGCGCCCTGCACTTTAATCACCACATCTAGCGCTAGGCGCGGCGAACAACGCTAGCCATGTCCGGCGGTGGGGCTCTTGCGCTGAGCGTCCATACACGCCTGCAAATTACTTTTCACAAGGTCGTTCACAATGGTCTCTAACGTCTTCGCGGGTGCGTTGATAATGCGCGCTCTAACGGACAACGCCATGGCTGCTGCCTGTAAAACATCGCCATTACTCGTGGCCCCCAAAACTTTAATCTGCTCATCTACCGTATGCAGGATGGCCGTTAGCAGCTGATGCACTTTTACCGGGTCTTCCGTTTGTTCGTGCAGCGGAAAAAGAATATCAAATTGGTCGCCAGTGGCCGTGTTAGCGGTATAAGGTATGTCCATAAGTTTAGTCTCTGTTATTGCGGCCCCGTTGCCAGCAATTGCATAATCTAACCTTAACAGCGCGAACAAACCTAAATGGTGAGAAAATCGACCATTTGCCAAGCTGCTTACTGAACCATTTATTAGACATTGCTCCAGCGTACAAAACTTAAACCACTTAAAATGCTTAAAGCCCCAAAAACAGAAACCGAGTTGTCCGAAGGCGAGATCAGCCGCATCATTGAAATGGCTTGGGAAGACCGCACACCTTTCGAGGCCATAGAGGCGCA
>QXZU01000016.1:0-796 GCA_009886205.1 K189A clade bacterium
CCGGTTGATTTTTGGTGTGGGTATTGGCGGCGAGGACCCCCATGAGATGGAAGTATGCGGGGTTAATCCGCGGCGTCGTGGGGTGCGTGCGAATGAGTCTCTAGAGATTATCAGGGGCCTGCTTAACGGTGAGTCGGTGACTTTTTCTGGGCTGGAGTTTGACGTCACGGATGCAATCATTAAGCCCACGCCGAAGATTCCCATACCGGTCATTGTTGGCGGGCGGTCCGATGCAGCGCTGACCAGGGCCGCGCGTTTCAGCGAGGGTTGGATTGGCGTTTGGTGTTCTGCTCGCAGATTTTCTGAAGCGGTGGCAACCGTTGCGCGCGAGGCCCAGGAATTGGGCCGAGGAGACGTTAACTGGTGCCATGGCTACCAGCCTTGGATTGGGGTGGACAGAAATGATCCTGCGAAAGCGCACAAGGCGGTGAAAGAGGGCATGGAAGCGTTTTATCAAATTCCTTTTTCTAAGTTCGAGCGCTATACACCCTCGGGTACGCCTGCCCAGGTGGCAGAGCAACTGGCACCCTACATAGAATCCGGTTGTCGCTTATTCAACCTAAAAGTATGCTCAGAACACCCTGAAGAGGAAGTGGCTTTAGGCGCCGAGGTGATAGAAGAACTGCGACGTTTGGCGAGCTAAAGAGCTAAAGAGATAAAGAGATAAAGCCAATATAGTGAAGGGGTTACGCGGAGGCTGTGTAGCGGCAAATTGAAAAAAAGAGCACGAGCCACGAGCCATGAGCAAGAAAAGAAAAGAAAAGGAAAGGATATGGCCAGAATAAGATTGTTACCT
>QXZU01000016.1:806-2728 GCA_009886205.1 K189A clade bacterium
AGAAGACCTGGGACGTTTGGCGAGCTAAAGAGATAAAGCCAACAGCCATGAGCAAGAAAAGAAAAGGAAAGGAAAGGAAAGGAAAGGAAAGGAAAGGAAAGGAAAGGATATGGCCAGAATAAGATTGTTACCTGATGAAGAGCTAGATGAAACAACCCGGGCGAATGCACAAGCCATGGAAGCTAGGGGGCTAGACACCTCTACGCTGCGAGGTTTGGCGAATAGCCAGGACTTCTTTAACTTATACAACCAGTTTTATTACCCTGCGCGCAAAGGTCACTCGCTGCCTGAGAGTCTTATTGAAATGGTCCGGCTTAGAATTGCCAGACACAATGATTGTTTTACCTGACTCAATGTACGCCTCCTGCAGTCTGCAGGAGATTTGACTGAAGAAAAAATTGCTCAACTTGACCTAGATAAAAGTTTAGATGCCTTTTCGGAAGACGAGCAGTTGGCGTTGGAATATGCAGATAGACTGGCCACTGATCATCACAACATGGACGATGACTTTTTTGCTCGGCTCAAAGACCATTACAGCGACCCGCAGGTATTGGAGCTGGGTATGATGATTGGGCAGTTTATTGGTTTTGGTAGGGTGCTGACGGTACTCGACCTAGAGTCCAAGTTCTGCACGGTAGATGACATGGGCAGTTAACTGTCGGCGCTGTCTTCAGCAGCCACTGTTGGCGCTCTGGCTGCTTGACTAGAAATTGCTGGTTAGACAGCTATGTTGTGACTCCTACCTGCGCAGATTTAAACCGTCTTAATCTACTTGTCGCTGCGGGCCGGGAAAAAATCGGTTAGTGCGCGCTTGGTATTGAATGTAATCAGGCCTCTTTTGCATAGAAAAATGCTCAGACGGCACGGCCCCGGTTGTATACACCAATGTGCTGTACATGGCTCTGGAGGTCAGTAGTAGGCCGACTCCGAGCAACACCCAAACTACGCCATTCTCACTACCTTGCAGCGCAAGCCATGAAGGTATTGCGGCGATTGCAATACCATTCCAAACCATCCACTCATAGAAGTAGTTTGGGTGGCGGCAGTAGCGCCACAAACCCACATCGCACACTTGTCGAGTTTTCCCCTCGCGCTTCATCTTGGCCAAAAAGCTGACCTTCTGAAAATCAGCCACACTCTCCAAGGTGAAGGCGATAAACCAAATGGCAAGGCCTACTAACTCAAGTAGCGAGAACTGTGGGTTAGTATTGGAAGCTATGAGCAGAATAGGTAGCGCCAAAAAAGAAGCATTAGCCAAGCCCTGGGACAGGGCTTCTACTTGTAGGGCCAGTGCCGTGTTGGTTTTGCCTTCTTCGGCAAAGCGGATATGTTGATATTGGTAGCGAGGAAACTCTCTTTGCAAAAGCCCCAAACGCCATAAGTTTAGCGCGCCTATGCCCATACGCAGCCCAACCAAAATAACTATGGCGCTGACGGTGAGGGAGCGTAACCAATAGCCGTCGCTGAACCAGTAGCTGAGTACGCCTAGCAAAACCAAGCCCCAGGGCCAACCGATGTCCACGTAGTTCATGCGTCCCGTGCGCCAAATGGGAATGCAAACCACCAGAGCGAACAGCACCAGTTGTACCAAGCCGTTGACCAGGCCTAAAAATGAAAAAGTTGCGCTAACCAGCAGTAATACCCATCCACTTATGAATAGGTATAAGGGGCGAAAGTAATGCATAAACAAATATGGAGCCTGTTTTGATTGTTCAAATTCACGAATTTAGTGCGCGTGGTCGTGGGTATGCGGAGTCACTCGGCCACCGCAGGAAGACAATGTTACCTCAACAGAATGTTTCGCGTGACACTCTTCTGCTGAATTAGGCGGGTGTGGACAAATGGTTCGGTCAGTTTGCTTTTGTAAATGTGAGGCACGCATTTTTTTAGAGCCCTATCGCGTGGTTCTGAATGAGTCCCTA
>QXZU01000160.1 GCA_009886205.1 K189A clade bacterium
CAGAGGTCGATGAAACCACCGCCAACGTGCGCCGCTTACTCATTCATTCAGCCGGGAATTTTCTCAGTAGCACTGAGGTCGCAGAAAAACTAAACATTACCGAGCGTACCCTCAGGCGCCGCCTGACGGCAGATGGAACGAATTTCCGGACAATCTTCGATGATATCAAGAACACCCTTGCCCGGAATTATCTGCGTAAAACATCACTCAACGTCCTGGAAATAGCAGACCTCCTGAACTACGAGGAAGCCACCAACTTCCATAGAGCCTTCCAACGGTGGAATTCGACCACGCCCGCCGACTATCGGCACCAGGCATCGCTTTGAGTAAAGCCCCTTTTCACAGGGTTACTGTCGTTTCGAATGGCTGCCTGAAGGAAAAAACCCGAGTAGTAACGCGATTCTGTTTTGGTCAAATTCCTACTTCAAGAAGGAGAGCGCTCCCGGATCCGATATTGTTAATGCAGTAGTTTGTTTACGCCCCCTACTAATTGCCGGAAGTCGGCGCTCGATCAGGAAACAGGGCGCTCAATAACAATTGGCGGCAAGTCTTTTGCGTGCTGACCCTCAATAAAAGCGTAGGGTTTGCCGTAACCTCGGTCCAAAATAGCTATCGCTGCAGCGACTCGAGCGCGCTCCGAACGGCCATGTCGCGCAACCTCAAATAACGCGGAAAGAGCATCATCAGTGTATTCGCGCGCAAGTTCTGACAAGGACCTCTTCAGTTCCGCTGTGGCAATATTTTTTGCGCCACTCGGCCGACCTGCCCCCTCTCTCTTGCCTCCTCGCATAAGACCAGCATCCTTTGATATTACTTTGAATATTTTTCATAGAAGAGTGGGAGCAACGTCTGGCGATCTTCCCCCCCCTCCGTTTTCACATTGATCTTTGGAGAGTTTCAAAATTCATGCCCCAGCCGATTAGCAGGCACACTTAGCCTTAGCAAGACTAAGTACAAATTGATCTTCGGAGCCGTTCCGTTAATCGATCATGCCAACGTAGCGTCACCATAAAGGTTGGGGGCGGTTGAGCGGTCTCCCCATTACGCGCTGCCTCTTAACGCAGAAACACCGGCTTGCCACGTTGACGACTGCCGGCTGTCCGCAGGTTGCCGCGTGGCATTGCCTGCTCGTGCAAACTTTACTTTCGAGGGTTGTCTACTTTCCCGACTGAGGTCACGGCTCCACCCATTGCATCCTTTCGGAAAACAAATCTGAGCTACCTTTTACAGTCATATTTGATTTAGGTTATGGGGGTCAATGCAGCGCAACTCTTCTCGCGCCTCGTCCAGCAAAACCATGAAAACAACGTTTTCAAAGTCTGCTGTGAGTAACGACCTTCTGCCTCCCTTGCCAGGGATCAAACAGCCGCGTTCGATTAATAAAGCGCGATGTGTTCGTATAAACCACTGCAATGAACCAAAAGTTGGAAACACTTGGCCACCAGCTTTGGTATGACGTAAATGCCAACTGGTTAGCGGAATCAGCTTATGCAATTGATCAAACAAAATAGTCACGTGCAATGACCTCCATAGATCTCACCAGCCTCGGTGAATAATCTATTTTGCACCACCTCACTGTCGATCCAATCTATGGATATCCAGTTATTTTTAGATTGTTCCGTCCTCAAAAAGCGCCAAAATTTCACTCACTGAAGGGTACTCAGCCTCCGCCGTCACCGAACGCGCATCTACCAATGCTTGCGTTATATGATGCTTGGTCAACCATTTGTCATATTGAGCAACAGGCTGCTTATAACGGCGCAGTAACTGCGTGACACGACCTTTAGCACGCGTCCAGCCAACAGACCCGCCGCGCCCATCAAACGCCTCGCAGTGAGCGATATAGACTGCCATGAACAACTCAATAGGCAGAGGCGCTGCACGATTCCTATTACTTTCGGCAGCGCTAACCCCTACTTTGCCGCGGCGCCCGATATCCAAAAATATTTGGTCATACATGGCTTCATTAAGATCGTTTGAGTCAATTGGCAGAGCCTCAGGATCAATCAACGCAATCATTGCTCTTTGACTAAGCCGGGCCGAAGCCAAACTCGCAACCAGTTCAGCAACCGCGTTTTGAACAGGCGAGGCGACAGCATCTAATAAACTGACGACCTCTGGACCCAGACCCGCTAATATTTTTGAGCTCTCACTTGAAACCCCGCTACTCAGTAAAGTGAACAAACGGATGAGATAGGCCGACTTCGAGGATTTTTTCATGAGAACACCTTATCGACGACAGCGCGCCTATCTTCTACGTTACTGTGCATATAGCGCGCTGATGCTATCAAGGTACGATGTCCCATTACCGACATGATCTGAGCTTGAGAAACGCCATTAGCGGCAAGTGCTGAGCCACAACCGTGTCGCAGCCAATGAAATGTCCGCCCAGCGAACCCGGCCGCGTCGCACGCCCGCCGCCATAAGTTTTGATAATGAAAAGCTTTACACGTTTTATACGACCTAAACACCAGGTCATTTTCATCTGAACGTGGCAGTTGCGCTAAAGCTTCTATGCACCGCGGGGTCAGAGGCGCCACGTGCGGCTGCCCATTTTTCGTAATCGCGACCGATATCTTACCTTTTACTAAATCAACATCACGCCAATGGATGGCAAGCAGATTGCCCACGCGAAGGCCCGTATGAAAACCTAATAAAATCAGCGCAGGCAATTTCTTCCAGCGTTGATCTATTATGCTCGCAACTGAAAGCAGCCGCTCAACCTCTTCGGGGCGAAAGTATTTGTTGGGGTCTATTACTTCGGGCACTTTTTCAATACCGCGAGTGGGCGGCGTATGAGAACGCGGTAGCACACGCAATTTACGCGCGTACTTATACAAGCTGGCGAGGGTTGAGATGTATCTGTTAATGCTTGCAGGAGCCAAGGGCTTCCCAGTCCGAACAGGAATGCACAAGGACCCTCTGCCGGCTTTGAGTTTGCCGCGCTGGGCAAGAACGACTAAAGCCTGATCTACATCGTCTTCTGTTACATCAGCAAGTGCTTTATCGCCCAACTGATCGACCCAATAGGCAATTCTGCCTAGTGATCCTGTTTGGTGCTCGACACAGGCAATCCAAGCCTGCGCGGCCTCTCTAAGTGTTGTCATAATCAACTCCATAATCGCGGTTAGACCAAAACCCTAAAAGGGCCGTTTGAGTCCACCGAGGCTGGTGCGATCTATAGTGTTTTCAATGACTTACAGGGCATTTGGTAGGACCAGGCGGATTCGAACCGCCGACCTCTACCATGTCAAGGTAGCGCTCTAACCAACTGAGCTATGGTCCTAGAATTTTGCTGCGCTGCTTTTTCGAGTAAGCTGACTTGCACCGCTTCCTTGCGAAACAGGATGCCTTTAGTGGCGGCTTTTGTCTCATTTTCAGCACTGAGGGCGCACGATGATAGCGCCTCTCTTCTGTGGCATCAAGGCGCACTGAGCAAACCACCCTCACACTGCCGTTGGCAGCAGGCTCAATCGACAGCAAGAGATTCAGCGCAGTCCGGTGGAGTAACTCAAAACAAAATAAGTGCTGGAGTGAACCACGGCAAATTGAAGTCTTTTCAGCCCAGTAACTGTTTTTGCCGCAACTGATGTAATTGATCTCGCACATGTGCCGCCTCTTCGAACTCCAAATCTTGGGCGTGCTTGAGCATCTGCTTTTCCATTTGCGTAATCAGCTTGCCCAGCGCCTTGGGACTATCCGGAACAATAATGGGCTGGACCTTGTTGCCACGCTTAGATTTAGGACCGGTACTGGTTGAGCGTGCGCCCTCCATCACATCTGCAATGCTCTTAGTAACAGACTTCGGTACGATACCGTGTATTTTGTTGTGCTCTATCTGTTTTTCGCGCCGACGGCCCGTTTCGCCCATGGCGCGTTCCATAGAACCGGTAATTTTGTCCGCGTATAGTATGGCGCGGCCATTGAGGTTTCTTGCTGCACGCCCCATGGTTTGAATCAGCGAACCTTCTGAGCGCAGGAAGCCTTCTTTGTCGGCATCTAGAATGGCCACCAAACTCACTTCGGGCATGTCTAACCCTTCTCGCAACAAGTTAATGCCCACCAGCACATCAAATTCGCCTAAACGCAGATCGCGGAGAATTTCCATTCGCTCTACGGTATCGATGTCAGAGTGTAGATAGCGCACGCGGATACCGTGCTCATCTAGATATTCCGTTAGATCTTCCGACATACGCTTGGTGAGCGTGGTCACTAAGACACGTTCATTGTTGGCAATGACCAACCTGATCTCACCCAGCAGATCATCCACTTGATTACCTGCGGGCCGCACTTCAACCGGCGGATCTAACAAACCCGTTGGCCGCACCACCTGCTCAACTATCGGCGCATTTTGTTGTGCTTCATATTTACCCGGCGTGGCAGAAACAAATATCATTTGTGGCGACAACCGTTCCCACTCTTCAAAACGCAGCGGACGGTTATCTAAAGCTGACGGCAGGCGAAATCCATAGCCAACCAAATTCTCTTTACGCGCACGGTCGCCCTTAAACATGGCGCCAATTTGCGGCACGGTGACATGAGACTCGTCTATAACCAACAGCGCATTGCTGGGCAGATAGTCAAACAGCGTGGGCGGCGCTTCGCCCGGTCCTCGCCCTGAAAGGTAGCGCGAATAGTTTTCAATGCCAGAGCAGTAGCCGAGCTCTTTAATCATCTCCAGGTCAAACTGAGTCCTTTGCTCTAAACGCTGGGCTTCTACCAACTTGTTATTGTCTTTGAGGTGTTTGAGGCGGTCTTTCAGTTCATCTCTAATGTCATCTAAGACAGACAGCATGCGCTCTCTTGGCGTGACGTAATGCGACTTAGGGAAAACCGTATACCTTGGCACGCGGTTTAAAATTTCACCGGTTAGCGGGTCGAAGATAGACAGCTCTTCAATTTCATCATCGAACAAGGAAATGCGCAGCGCATCTTTTTCGGACTCCGCTGGGAATACATCAATAATATCCCCTCTCACGCGATAGTTACCGCGCTGAAAAACAACATCATTACGTTCGTATTGCAGGTCCGTGAGCAGCCTGAGAATTTCTCGTTGTTCTAGCTTATCGCCGCGGTCCAAATGCAAAACCATCTGCAAGTAGGACTGCGGGTCACCAAGACCATAAATTGCGGAAACTGAAGCCACAATAATTGCATCATCGCGCTGCAATAGAGCCTTGGTTGCGCTCAGGCGCATCTGCTCAATGTGGGCGTTTACCGAGGAATCTTTTTCTATAAAGGTATCTGAGGCAGGCACATAGGCTTCGGGCTGGTAGTAGTCGTAGTAGGAAACAAAATACTCTACAGAATTCTCTGGAAAGAATTCTTTGAACTCGCCGTACAGTTGAGCGGCGAGTGTTTTGTTTGGTGCGAGAATAAGTGTGGGGCGCTGAGACTGCGCAATGACATTGGCAATAGAAAACGTTTTGCCTGAACCCGTCACACCCAATAGGGTTTGATGCGCCAAGCCAGATTCTAGCCCTTCAACCAAAGCCTTTATTGCCCCGGGTTGATCTCCAGCCGGTTCAAACGGGCTGACAACTTTTAGATTGGGGTCACTGTGTTCTGACGAGGTTTGCACAAACATTGCCTAGAGTTTAATCAGGTGAAGTTACCATCCCCTTTCGGCGACTGCCAATGGAAGGATCTCAAAGGCGATAAATGTCCGAGAAAAGGACCAAGATTAAAGGGGGGTCAAGGTGTAGTCGCTCACGGTGGCAAAATAAAAGCCGACTAGGCGGTCATGGCGAATAGGTGAGGCGGAGGAATGAACCCGAACAGCTAGACTGCCGACTTTCCTGTGCAACTTTCCTGCCCAACTTGCCTGCCGACCCTAATAGGCGACAGGCACTCATTCGAACTGCTGACTCAGACCCGCCAGCAACCAGACCTTAGTCTTCTTTTGGCGCTTCAGCGGCAGCGTCTTCTGCTGGAGCTTCTTCGGCAGCGGCTTCTTCAACCACCTCTTCAACTACTTCTTCTACTACAGGCGCTGCAACCGCTAATTTGATCAGCTCATGCTTGCTTAAGATCGCTGCTTTCTCATCGCCATTGATTGCTTTTTTGTTAGCGTCTTCTACCGCGTAACGCTCATCACGACGTTGGTAAATAGTATATTCATCAGTTTTTACAACAGCTTTCATAGGAGTCTCCAATACAAAGGGATAATTAAAGGGTGCCGGCTAATGCCCAGTGAACAGCTTGCCTTTCCCAGCAGTCGCGCAGGTTACTCTTTTGTGGCAAATCCTTAAAGCCCAATCACACCCGCTAAGTCCCGCATGCACCGCTAAAAACCGGTTTTATCGCGTAATAATTAAATATCAGTCTATCTATATGCCATCTAGTTACTAACAGGCGCTCGCTTTATTAGCTAATTCGTCTAAAATTCTGCGCTCACATTTCCAGACAGTTACCGCGAAGAAAATCTCATGGCAGCACTAATGACCGAGCGTGTAACCCACGTCCACCATTGGAACGATACTTTATTCAGCTTTCGAACAACCCGTGATCAATCGTTCAGATTCAAAAATGGTCACTTTGTAATGATTGGACTTCCTGCCGAGGAAGGCCGCCCCCTGCTGCGCGCGTATAGTATTGCCAGTGCAAATCACGAACATGAGCTAGAATTTTTCAGCATTAAGGTGCCAGACGGCCCGCTAACGGCTAAGTTGCAAAGGCTAAAAGTGGGCGACGAAGTAATGGTTGGCAAAAAGCCCACAGGAACATTAGTACCTGACAACATGTTACCTGGACGCTTTCTGTATTTGATTAGCACCGGAACGGGTCTTGCGCCCTTTATGAGCATCATCAAAGATCCAGAAATTTACGATCAATTTGACCGCGTCATACTTACTCACGGGGTGCGCGAAGTGTCTGAGCTGGCCTATGCCGACTACATAGAAAACGAATTGCCCAACGATGAATTCATGGGCGAGATGATTCGCGAAAAGCTCGTCTACTACCCCACTGTGACCCGAGAGGACTACAAAAACACTGGGCGTCTTACCGACCTCATGCGTAGCGGTAAGCTGTTTGAAGATTTAGGCCAGCCTAAACCTACGGTAGCCGATGACCGCTTTATGATTTGCGGTGGCCCAAGCATGCTTAAAGAAATTGTAGAAGTAATTGAAGCAGACGGTTTTGAAGAAGCACGCAATGTGCATCCAGGCCACTATGTAATTGAACGCGCTTTCGTAGAGTCTTAGTCCGCGAAAGCCTTCTCTCCCGCGCTCTGGCACTTTGCCACTCTGGCGATAGAAAAAGTTGGCCCAAAAAGAAAAGCACCGCCCCCCCTCAGCGCTGGCAACACGTGCCAGCGGTTTTCCTAGTCACTACTTTCCCCTGCTTTCAACACCAGAACAGTTCCAAATTTGTTACCCAGCGTAACAAAACTCTTGAGAACTATAGAAAACTCGCTATTATGCCTCGTCTGGTCTGACCAAAATGGTCGGACCAAATACCATCAAGAAGCACGCTTATGGGTACACCGCCCAGCGCGACTTGATCAGTATATAGAAGAGACCAGCTCTACCCATGACAACAAAGCACGACCAAATATCTGACACGCTCACAGAAGATATCCTGCAAGGACGTTATCGCGCGGGCGAACGTCTACCATCAGAAAGAGATCTATCCGCGCGCTTTGACGCTAATCGAGGCGCTGTGAGAGAGGCTATGAAACGCCTAGAGCAACTGGGTGTTGTCGACGTGCAACCCGGTGGCGCTAGGGTCAAAGACACTAACCAAGCTAGCCTTGACGTAATTGGCCATTTGTTGAACCAAGGCGACCTGCCCGACCGCCACCTTGTCGATCAAATCCTAGTAGTGATCAACGCTCTGGTGTCTATTGCCGCTGAGCAGCTGGTGAAATCTGGGCGCGATATCGAGATAGAAGAAATGCGCGGCTTCGTCAAAGCGTTTTTCAAGCAGGCACTCAGCAAAGAAGCCCACAGCTTGGCCAGAATCACGCTTATGCAGAAGATGCTGCAAAGTAGTCACAATCTGCCCCTACAAATTATTGCGCGCACCTTATTTGAACAATTTGCGCCAAGCATGGCGCCCCTGTCCGCGTATGCTCGCGTTGACAATCAACGCTTTGCCCAAAACGCCAAAATCCTAGATCTAGCTTTAGAAAAAAGAGACCTCGCCGCTGTTCGCGCGGCCTTCGATGCCTTTTCAGAACTCAATCGGGAAACCATGGTCGCAGCATTCGACCTAGCCCAAAGCACACCCGGCCAGGAGGCCAACTCACTATGATGCGCACCCTAATCATTCCTTCAGCAATTGTCGTAGTCTTTCTGTTTGGCGCTGCAACACTTATGGCCACCGCGCCAGTGCTTGAACCTAGCGCCATCAAACCCACTCCGGTCAGCGTCAACGTCACCGAGGCAGTTTTTCAAGGCGTGCGTTTAAAGGTGCACTCCCAAGGTACCGCAATGCCCTCAACCGAGAGCCAGTTAATACCGGAAGTCTCCGGACGGGTCACCTGGATGTCAGACAGTCTAGTCAGTGGGGGTTATTTTAAGGAAGGCGAAGAACTGGCAAAAATAGACGACTTGGACTACCGCAACAGTCGTGATCGCGCCAAAGCCGCACTGGGCAAAACTGAAGCAGAGCTAGAACACGCCAAATTTGAATACACCCGGTTACGCAGCCTGGCGGAGCGAAAACTCACCTCAAGATCTATGTTAGAGAACGCGCTTAAATCCTATCGCGTGATGCAGGCGGCTTTCGAAGATGCCACAGTCAGCTTTGAGCAAGCGGAAGAGAACTTAAAAAGAACCACACTGCGCGCGCCATTTACAGGCATTGTTAGA
>QXZU01000161.1 GCA_009886205.1 K189A clade bacterium
ATTTAAGGCCCTTGATCATAGGTGCCCAAGAATCTGCACCGCGTTCCTCTTCGTGCAGGTTTTGTTTGAAATGATCCACGGACACACGCAGCGTCAGCGCATTGCCATAAGCCTTTTTCAAATCTAAAAGCCCAGCTTGTACGCGCGGGCGCATCATCGGGCGCATTGCATTGGTCAACACCAATAACGCAAAGCCGCGACTCAAACACGCCTGCATAATGGCCAAGATGTCAGGGTTCATAAACGGCTCGCCGCCGGTAATGCCTATTTCGCGGGTTTTGTAGCCGCCCTGTTGGATCTCATCTAAGTAGGGTAGAACTTCATCAAGGGTCAGGTAAGACAAACGATCATTGCTGGGCGTAGATTCTATGTAGCAGTTTTCGCACGCCAAGTTGCACAGCGTGCCGGTGTTCAGCCACAGAGTATTCAGCTCGTTCAAGGCGACATGGGCGCGTTGGCTGCCATCAGCAGTGATGTAAGGATCGGCAAATTTCATTCGGGCTAGGCTACTGCATCAGAGCGTGTATGGTAGCTGGTTTTTAGTGGTTTTGTTGACTACATCACACAAAATTGTGGGTTTAGATTTTTTGGGATAGTTAGGAAGGGCAAAAACCTGCTGTTAATAAGGATGCCTAGCCTGAACCTCTTATCGACTATAAAGTCCCAGCTCCGTGCTTTCCTCTATAAGCGCTTCAACAAGCGGCCAAAGGCTGGGCGCGAACGCTTGTATGTGGGATTTTTTACTTAAAACGAGATCTGCTGGAATCGTAAAGTCATCAGGGTCACCGGTAATAAGGTGATTGATTAGTGGTTGAAGGCCATCAATTGCAGCAGCAAATTTAGCCTCGTCGGTTGAGCGGTTTTCAAACTCCAGCCACAGATCCAAATATTCTTTTTTCTGATTGCTTGGCAATAACGAAAACAGTCTATGGGCCGCATGGGTTTCGTCTTGCAATTTTGACGTTTGATCTGCGTCATACAACCAAGTATCACCCGCGTCGATTTCCACAATGTCGTGGATCAGCAAAAGTTTAGTGACCTTCAACATATCTAAACGGCTATTCGCGTGTTCCTCCAACAACAATGCCATCAGCGTGACATGCCAAGAATGCTCGGCAGTATTTTCAAACCCGCCGTCAAGGGTCTTATTGCCACGCAACACACATTTGAGCTTTTCCATTTCTCGGAGAAAGGTGATTTGTTGTTGGAGCGCTTGCGACACTCTATTCTCCTTGCTGGATTAAGTTTATTTGACTCGTCAATTACCTCTTTCATACGGCTTGCGTTAAGGGCCGAGTGCTACCACTAAGTAGAATAAGAAAGCTGCGCCGCTGACTATTGTGCGCCACCAATGTTTTGGTCCCCACTGTTCTAATAGTGTTTTGGTTTGTTCTGATTCTGGATCGTTTGCGGGGTCTAATAACACATCGTTGATCGGTTTTATAAAGATGAGGGTTATAGGAATGACGGAGGCTAACAATAACGCTCCGATGAGCCATAGCATAGATCCGCTCAAGTACCACGCAACCAGCCCTGCGATGGTGCCCACCACTGCGAGGGCGATCTGCAGCGGCGCGGCTCTTTTGTACATGGGCGGGAAGAATCTGCCGCCAATGGAGGTACCTGCCTCTAATGCCGCAGGGTGTTGTGCCAGTGAAATGTAGAGTGCCGCGCCAAAGAACGTGCCGCTGCTGAAAAGCGCTATTACTTCTAAAATCATTCTTGTTCTTCCTGTGACGCATTTCTTGCGTATTGTTGGGTTTTGTCGGGCGAAAGACGAAGGAACTGAAACCAAGGATCACAGGTGCTACCTCATTTAAAGCAGGTAGAAATCTTTGAGGTATTCATCCAATGTCGAGCGTTCGCCGGTTATTCAAACTGCCTGAAAAGTTACCGTTTAAGTTTTCAATAAATGCACACCACTGCCTCAACGGTGTTGTACGCCCGATGGGCGATGGTCTGTTTTGCTGTGATTGATGCTGACTTCCCTTTTGTTTTTCGCGTTCACTCAATTTTTCGCCTATAGTCCGGCCTCGATCAAGAATTGGATATGTGATGAATGTATTTGTGAAAATTTTAGTCATCGTGCTGGGTGTTGCCTTAGTGCCCACTACTGCAGTGATTACCGCTGCGGCTAAGCAGAGTTCTGCAGATGGACCAAACAGGGTCTTCTCTGGTGGGCCTTTGACATCGGGTGAGCTCTACAGTGGCGCTGAGCCGGATTGGCGTTTTCTGAGTGACGTGCCAACGTTAGAGTTACAGTTGCTTAACCCGCCAGAATCACGTCGTATTTGGGTGGCTGAAGTGCGCGGCAAGATGTACGTGTGGTCCGGCTATATGAATTCGTTTTTCGGCAAAATCTGGAAAACTTGGCCGGGTCAGGCAGTGGCTGATGGTCGAGCGGTTGTGCGTATTGACGGCATTCGTTACGAACGTCAGTTAAAACGAATTCAATCTGGGGATGTTCTAGACGAGATTGCCGCTGCGATTAGCGCTAAGTATCCATCGCAAGCTACACGCGCGGTGATTGACTCTGGCGACTTGTGGGTATTTGAGGTGGCGCCGCGCACTGCCGATGTATCTTCAGCAACCCCCGCTGAATCAGTAGGAGACCAATCATGAGCGCATTTTTTAAATGGATTGCCGTAGCCGTTGTTGTCACTGGGTTGAGTGTTTGGTTTATACCCGGTGTAGCTGATGCCGTTGAAGGCATATTCCAGTTAGTGGTATTGGTTATTTCTTCTTAGCCAATATCCTCTGTGGGCGCTGCTTGCTTTATGTACTTAAGGCAAGCGGTCCCGCATATTTCCTGCCTTAAGTTTTTTCCTTAAGCCCTCAAGCCTTAAATTAACCCTGAAGCCAAAAGCGCCTAATTAGGCAAGGCTCAGAGGCTTTACAAAGCCCGCGCACTTTAAAGTTGGCACGCCTTTAGATTGGCGTTATCTACATACCCAAACATCTGTGCTTCTGGATGAAAGGTAAACCATGCAAACCAAAAACTTGTGAGCGAAGCCATTGCTTCTCCGTCCATGTCCGTAATCCACGCGCTGTTGTTGGCATCGTCCCATTCTATGCGGATGGTCTGGCCGGCAATCTTGTCGGTGAAACATCGCTTGCCATATTCGCGTAATTTGACAAACGGATAGGCTTTGCTGATGCCGCCCAAATTTACGCCGAGTACTTTTTCTTTGGGGTGGAATTGGCGCGGTGCTTTGTTGGTTACCGAAAAGTACAGGCCGCGATTTTTTTCATAGTTCGGATAAGGGTTGGTTTTGTAGGCGTCAGCAAAGCGTTTGTCGCCGTGCATGATTTGGGTTTGCGGGTGGCGCTCTTGCCAGCTTGCCCAAGTGGTATGCCAAACTGGCAGTGTGGGTAGCTTAGTGCCGACCATTGGGCCTGAAATGGCTTCTGCGGAAATTTGTGACCAAAGTGATTGTGTATTGCGGTCGTACATCAGTAGGTCGCTGTTGTAGAGCAAGCCGGAAACGCCAAAGTTGAGGTTGGCGGTTTTGCCATCTACAAGGTTTATGTTGGTGGCGAATAATACGCCGCTGCCGCAAAGGGGACAGAAGGATACGGTGAAATGTTGGTCCTCTATGCGGTCGTTAACCACTTCGTGAATGTGCAATTAACGAATTGTATACGCTCTATACGTGTTGTTGATGGCAACGCCTAGCACGCGCTCACTGCCAGCAAGCGGCGACTCTTGCGCTGGAATAACCTTTGGGTAGGTGAGGGCAAAGATGCCGTCTTTGTCCGGACCGCCGCGTTTAATGTCCTTGCTGTCTAATGTGCTATTAGACAAATCAAAACCATTTTTTGTAACCGCGCTTGCACTGGCGGGCAGCACTAAACCAAGCATTAGACTGGTTAATAAGACTAATGCGAGGTGCACTGTTCTGGTCGCTCTTTGAGGTATTCCGCGAAGCATTGCAAAGACTCTCAGCTTATCTTCGCAGCGATCTACGCT
>QXZU01000162.1 GCA_009886205.1 K189A clade bacterium
TAACTGTGGCTCAACCCCGGCCACGGATAAAAGGGACTCCACACAATCTCTAATTGAGGTATCTAGTGACCTAAACTCAATGCCGATCACAGACTTAATTCGATCATTGCGCAACTCACAACCCGCCCAAATAGCCCTCATCTTGGCCTCGCGCGCTTGTATGTGCTCTGGAAATGGGTCGGTGACTTCCGGCGTATCGTGGCCCAATTCGGGCAACAGCCGGTTGATTGAGGCGCACACGTCTTCCACGTTAATGGTATCAGTTGACCAAGCAATGTAACGGTCGCCGTTTTTAACATCCACGTTTTCCAACAAGCGGATATGACATTCGGCGTCGTCGCGCACGTCTACTGTCATCCACGGTCTGTAAGCGCCATTTTGGTAGTATTTCCCCTTCAGCATCATTTCAATATTATTCTGCCATGGGCCTTTGTCTTTTTGATGGGCAGCCAAAATGGGGCCAACGTTGTCGGCTGGGCAAACACGAATACAATCCCACTCACCACTGGCTTCAGCGGCGTCGGTGAACATGCGCTCCAGCTCAACTTTACCCATTGAGTAACCTTGGCCTTTAGCAGTGGTTCGCTTGGGGTTTTCTTCGTCTGGGTAGCGGTCCTCGTAAAACACGGGACGGCGTTGCAGCTCGTTTAAATCGGCTTCAGAGATAATGGCCGCAATACTTGAGGTGACGATGACGCGATTGACCGTACCCGACTTATTGATGCTATCAATAACGTGTTTGCACACGCCGCGTACGTAATCCTGATCGTCATAGTCGCTAACGTGGGAGACGTGGCAAACCCCTTGGCAACCGGCAAAAGCGTCGTCAAAACAGCCGGGCTTGTCGAGGTCTGCGGAATACAATTTCAATCGCCCGGATGCGTATCCAGGCATGTTGCGCAAAAAGTCAGTTTTGGCTGCGTCGTTCACATCTCTGACACAGGCGCGAACACGATAACCTTTGTCCAATAATAATTTGACCACCCAGCCGCCGATAAAACCCGCGCCACCGGTAACTGCTACTGTACTGGCCTTTGGTATAGGTGCCATTGTCCTCTCCTCCAATTACAAAATGCTGATTCAGAGTACCCAGTACTAAAGAATAAGCGAAGTGCTAAATCTAATTGCGCAGACGTTTTACGCAAGCGTCTTACGTGAGCGCCTTGCGTGAGCGCCTTGCGCTAGGAGTCGTCGCGCCTCGCTCGGTTAACGACTAGGTGCCGGAAAAATTAGCAGGTCGTTTTTCTAAAAACGCCTGAATGCCCTCTTGACGATCCTTAATCTCAATCTGCGTAATAAGCGGCGCGGCAAATGTCATAAAGTCTTCATGGCTCATTGTTTCACCGGTGTATATCTGACGCTTCATTAAGCCAATGGCTTTGGTAGGTGCCTGGGCAAGGCGCTGTGTTAGCGCGTTTAAGGTCTGGGCGAATTCATCCTCACTGGCCACTTTGGTGACCATGCCCCACGCTTTCGCGGTTTCACCGTCAATGGCCTCGCCCAGAATCAGAAACTCCAATGCGCGTGCACTGCCAATGGCGCGGGTTTGTAGCCACGCGCAGCCGGTCACAGCGTGCATGCCGCGATCAATAACCCGTTGGTCTTGGAGTCGGGCATTGTCAGTCACTAGGCGAAAATCACAGGCCATGGCGAGGTCTAAGCCCACGCCCAAGGCAAAGCCATGGATTGCCGCAATGGTGGGTTTACTCATGCCGCGCAGACAGTGCTGGATGCCCGCGTGGGTAACGGGGCTGCTGGGCATAAACGGAAAGTCTCCGGGCAAAGGCCCCATACCGCGTAAATTATCTCCGGGACAAAAGCCCTTTTCAGAGCCTTGTAGAACAACGACCCGCACTTCGTCATGACGCGCACACCATTCCAGCAAGTAAATGAGTTCGGCGAGCATTACAGTTGATATCGCATTGCGCAGATCGGGCTTGTGCAGCGTTAGCGTGGCAACACCGTCCATAAAGTTAAATTGCGTCTCAGTTAACGATGTCGCGTCAAAATCTATCGCAAATGTTGTCATTGTCCTCGCCCTCCTCTTATTATGAGCCTTCACATCATAGGATAAAGAAATGGCAAAGAAAGTAGATTGGTATTATTTTCGCAGCGGCTGAACCAGCTGTACCCGAGCATCCAAGTTTTTGGAAGCAAGTAACATAACAATAGCAACCACTGTGCCTGCGAGCCGCAAGCTACAGCGGGAAGACGCCCAAGCGCTGCTGGCAAAAGCAAGCAAGATGATTGTGGCAAAGGGTAAAAAAGTAGTTGAGTTCAAAGGCGGAAAAGCAGCCACGGACGAGGCAGTAGACGCCATGTTGGGCAGCACAGGCAACCTGCGCGCACCCACCAGTGTGGTAGGTAAAACACTCTTGATCGGCTTCAATGAAGACGCCTTTAATGGTGTCTTTAGCTAAGTAGCTCCACTAAGTAGCTTCACTACTTGTCGCGCATAGCCGCCATTCGGTGGCTATTCCTTCCCTATTAAACAACCCAGCTGAAATTTTTCTAGCCTTCTTCTGTCTGAACTTATCCATTAGAGGCAGTCTAGAAAAACATATAGCTTAAGCCGAAAAATTTAGGACACCATATGAAAGTTAGCGAAGCCGTTGTAGCGCGAAGATCAATCCGCTCTTTTCTGGACACGCCAGTATCTGATGAACAAATATCTCAACTGTTAGAAAAAGCCGCACGCGCGCCCTCAGGGGGCAATGTACAACCTTGGCGGGTGTTCGTGATTAATGGCTCGACCATGCCAAAGTTCCACCAGTTCTTGGCTGACACTGATCCTAGAGAAACCCCAGCTTACGAAATTTATCCAAAGGAACTGCCCTCCCCCTACCGAGATTCCAGATTCAAAGTGGGCGAAGACATGTACAAACTGCTGAACATCCCGCGAGACGACAAACCCAGCCGCTTTGCACACTTGGCGAGAAACTTTAAGTTTTTCGATGCACCTGCCGCTTTCTTCTGCTTTATAGACAAAACCATGGGGCCACCACAATGGTCAGACCTAGGCATGTTTTTACAAACATTTATGCTGTTGGCGCAGGAAGAAGGACTAGACACATGCGCGCAAGAAGCCTGGGCAAACAGATCACAAGCGGTAGCAAGCTTTGTAGGCGCAGAAGACAACTTAATGCTTTTTTGTGGCATGGCCATTGGATATAAAAACCCAGAGGCAGATGTGAACAGTCTGGTTTCAGACCGAGCGCCGCTGGAGACTTGGGCAAAGTTTGTTTAATGAGCCAATCTTCTTCGGGGCCTGACTCGCTCAAGCCCCAGCAACTTAACCGTTGCGGAACTTCCGCTGCCCTGCCTCGCACACATGTACTTGAGAACTTGTAACGTTAAAGTCGCGCTGCAAAATTGTATCGACGAAATGCCATTGATTAGTCATCTGCGAGGGTGTCAAAGTCACTTCTGCCCAGCCTCGGTGGGCGGTGTCTAAATCTACCAATTCGGTGCTGGCCTGCTTAAACGCTGCGGCTAATTTTTCTGGTGTTGTTGCTGAATTAGATTCCATGCCAGGACTAGAAATACCCGGCGTACCTATTTCTATACCCACCGCACGTCCATTATCGTCAGCTAGATTAAAGGCCCAAGCGTTGTGGGTGTCTCCGGCTAACACAATTGGGTTGCTGGCATGACTGATTAGCTGCTCAAACACACGTTGACGGCTGGCTGGATAGCCATCCCACGCGTCTAAATTGAAGGGCAACCCTAGTTTTTCTAAGCTTTGTAAGCGCCGCACAAAATCAACGTACTCTTTGGGCTTACCCTCCAGATCTAGCGTCAAATTAGGAATGCCGGTTCGCCCCATGAGCACTTGCTGACCAATAATCTGCCACTTAGAACCTCTCACCTGACCTGCTTTAAGCTCATCGGCTAACCAATCTTCCTGATCAAAGCCTAAAATAGTGCGCTGAGGGTTATCGAGTTTTTCGCGTCTAAAAGCCGCGGCATCGGGCAAGTAAGCCCAACCTTTGGGCAATGCCTTGGGGTCTAAATCAGCAATTTTCGCGTAGTCGGTGACGGCTATTGGTTTACCACTAGACAGGTCGAATGGCAGTAATAGTTGCTGGGACTGCCCGTCTTCTAATAGCGCTGCCTGCGCAGAGGAAATAATTTTTGGCGCGTTTTGGTTACGTACATCAAAGATTATCGTCTGATAAGTTAGGTCTTTTGCGTACTCCAGTCCGCGGTCGCGGCCGTGCAGCCGCGTATCTAACATGTGCAGGTCCGCTAATTCGCCAATTTGAAACGAGCGGTAAATTGGCGCTTGGTCACCATTGACTGTGGTTCTGATAGGCATCCATTCGTGATACGCCTGCCGCGCAGCGCGTATGCGCTGATGGAAGTCGCCCTCGCCTTCATTGTGATTCTCGGCGCCGTCTTTCCAAGTGTTATTAGTCAGCTCATGGTCATCCCAAACACAGATAAAGGGGTGGCGTTGATGTACCGCCATTAAATCTGGGTCAGTACGATAGAGCCCATAGCGCATACGGTAATCTTCCAATTTGAGTATCTCGCTGGTGGGTTCAACATGCCGACCCAACTGCTCTAGCGCGACCTTGCTCGCGTAGCGCCCTTCTGCGTACTCGTAAATATAATCACCCAGATGCAGCACCAGATCTAAATCGCTGTCTGCCATGTGCTTGTAGGCGTTGAAATAACCTTGCGGATAATTTGAGCAGGAGGCTACGCCAATTTTATATTCACTCACCTTGCCCAGTGGCAGGGTTTTAGTTCTGCCTGTAGGGCTACTTTTGCCCGCGACAATAAATCGATAAAAGAAACTGCCATTAGCTGGCAACCCCGTAGCGTCAACCTTAAGTGTATAGTCAGTCGCCTTGGATGCTGTAGCGGTGCCCGAGCTGACTACTTCGGTGAAGTCGGCATCATTCGCTACTTGCCAGATAGCCTCAACGGTACTGTGATCGCCGGAGCCGGGGATAACTCTAGTCCATAAAATTACCCGGTCTGATAAGGGGTCTCCACTGGCCACGCCATGCGTAAAATGCGCAGGCTCCGCCGCTTGCACAGAAAATCCGCGCAACGCCAAAACGCCCAACGTTGCTCCTACACCTTGAATGACGCTCCTGCGCTTTATCGGACGATTGATGGATAGGCTCATCTTCTGCACTCCAGTTGACTGATAAAACAGTACGCTACTGCAAAATGCGCTTGCTGCCTATAGATACCCTTAGCTACCGATAGCTTCCGAGAATTTTATGCCCCCGACGAAACCGTCAAAGTTGGTCTCATAGCCCGCTAAGCGTTCTATCTGCACTGAGGTTTTGGCCCAGTTCCATTACTGACAAAAAGTTTGGAATTTGCTTGCCCATCTGGAAAAAGCCCTTGCTCGCATGGGGCCAGACCAACCGGTCGTAGTCGCGCATGAAGGCAGTTAAACGGATGCCTTTAGCCGCCAACTTAGGCGCTAGGTTGCGAAGACGCATTTGCGTGGGTCCAGACGGCGCGTAGGGGTGGAACAACTGCTCAACTTTTTGCTCTACAGCCCAAGCAACAATTTCTTCTTCGCTCATAGCTTGTTCCACAACGTGGGCGCTCGTTTCTTCCGCAAGGCGTTGCAAAGTATCTTCTATAGCGCTGGCGCTGAATTGTCTAACGAGTTCGTTAGTTGGTGCAATGGGGCTTCGCGGCGACGCGGACAACGCGGCTATTGTTGACGGCTGAAAGGGTATCTGTGTACTCAAATCGTCTTCAGTCACCAGCAGCGCTGAGACAGTGTTTTCCCCAAGTAAACAACTCATGGGTTTTGGCCACTCGATTGGTGTATTTTGCAACGCACCAGGCGAAAGATTTTCTTGTTGGGGTTGCGTGGTAGTAGCGAGTCGTTTAAGGCCCAGGGAATGATCGCACGGGTCTGTAAATCGCTCGCTAGAGCACTTTCGAATATTGCTCGCTGTGGCTAAATACGTTTTGTTTTTGGTGTGCAGTCCTGCAACCCATCGCCACGCCAACGTGTTCGATGCGGCATCACCGTCTAGAAGGTTACGCAAGAAAAAATCTGCGCCTAGTTCCCAGGGCAGGTGTAGCGTAAAAATCCACACACTGGCAAACCACATGCGCGCGTGATTGTGCAGGTATCCTGTCGTTAGGAGCTCCTTCACCCAATCGTTAAACGGCGTGATATCTGTCTTGCCTATCGTCGCCAACTCATAGGTTTTCCAACGCCTGGGATCTTTCTGCACACTGGTGAGGTTCCACGAAAGGTTCTGCTGATATTCCGGCCAGAGCATGCCCCTGTGTTCAAGCCAGCCTTTCCAATAGCTGCGCCAAAAGACTTCTTGAACAAATTTGAACGCATCACTCTCGCTGTGCTCTGCTAAGACAGCGGCTAAAACCTCTTCCTCGGTAATGAGCCGGTGGCGAATGTAAGGTGACAGGTTAGACACGTTTGAGTGCTTGCCCAGGCCATGGTCAAGGTTACGAGTGGCTTGGTATGCCCTGCCAGCGCGTGGCATAAATTCCTCTAGCTTTCTTAGACCCTCAGAACGGCTGGCAATAACTTCGAAAGATTCGTCACCGTAGTCCGAAGCACTGCTGCCACCTGACCCGTATCCCTGCTGTAACTGAATATCCATATTTCTAACCTTTATTTTTCGTCAGCTTTTAGTAATCGGCCTCCATCCACGCATTCTTACTCTTGGGAGAGAGGAAACTCGGAGCATGGTGTCTTGAGCCGCGACTGCATGCTATCCGCCCGTCGGCATATTGAATAGCTTTCGTCTAAGTAGATATGAGACAAATGCTAACCTTTTCGGTTTTTTGGCGTTTTTTGATTCAAAACGGCAAAGCTGTAGAGATGTTGGTTAAGTTTAGCGTTACAGTAAGGCTTTGGTAGAGACGAGCGCTTTCCTCTTTGAGGGCGCTTGGTTAGGCAAGTGCGCTTAAAAAGTGCGATTACAAAAGCGATTAAAAAGTGCTTTCAACAAGGATGACATTGATATGCAACACGAAAATTGGATATGGGAACCCAGCGAAGGCGGGCAGGTTGACGAAAAAACACTGGACCTGAGGCCCGTGGATCCTGTCGCTTACAAAATGAAAGACATTTGGGGTTACGATCAAGACCAGTTTCCCATCGAACCTTTCGATATTGAAGTGCGTATCACAGCGCCGACCGTCAGAGACGGCTTAAATTTGTTCGAGAAAGCAGTGAAGGAATATATGTTGGAACATTTCGAGGGCTACACCCGCCATCAATATGTTGAGCGGCTCGATTGGAGTGACGAGTTTTCTGAACTAAAAACCTGCGAAATTATCATGAGTACCTAGTATCCGCGCGCCAAGGTACGCATTGCACCCGTGAGCGCGATACTCTTTTCGACCTCTTCGCCCTCTTGGCCCTCGTCGATCTCAGTGCAACAGCCTTGTGCAGGGATAGGCGTGTGCTAAAACGCGATTTCGATCAGCACGTGGTTAGGCGCAGCGACTTGAATATGATCGTCGTTAGGCTGGCCGTTGCTGACGGCTACTTTCGCGAAATAGGCGCTGGCGCGGCTGTTACGACAGAATTTCTCTAATGCTGTGGCGATTTTGCCAACATCCTCGGCTTCTACTGTGGCGTTTGCTGAGAGGCGTTTGCCTGCCAACTGAATCTCTACTTGCTGTCCCAGCCGTAAGTTTTTCCACCATAAACCGCCCGACTCTGTCATACAAATAATGCCACTTTTGGTCTTCAGGTAGCTCACGGGGATTGTGTACATTTTGCCTGAACGAACACCCTTAATTTTGAGCACAACAATATTGTGACTGAACAAAAAATGCAGGGGCGTACTTGCTAGGAAGATCACCAAAGGATTAAACAGCGAGAGCATAGATTTCATAACGGCGCCCCAGATTAGAGTTCAATTAAAGGGCTCGATACAAGCCCGGTGAGCGCATCCTACGACTTCATCACACGCAAAAACAGCAACTTCAGTGAGACTTTTCTCAACTCGTTCTCGCCCCCTCCTCAACCGCCCTTCAATCTCTCTTCAACCTCGCTTCTACCTCGCTTCTACCTCTGCGCCAAAATGCTACAACCTTCACAATTCGTTCACGGATAACCGGGCACTGTGCGCTCATGAATGCAATAGATACGGTCAAAGCGGACCTTAAACCTCGCCTTGAAGAGCTACTTCTTCACCTCAACGCCACTGGCCAAATCGCCGCCACAGCGTTTTTTACTAAGATATTCGTAGATCTTGATGCAGTAGAGGGTGAAGAGCAATTGTTAGAATTGTTTATTGAGCTGTCTACTACAGCGTTCCTCGGCATCCCTTTCGACGAGGTGGCGCTGGCGCTCATTGACGACGTTTTAATGAACGCCGAGCAGGTTGCTCAGACATTTTCAGTAGACGACTCTACCCCACAATAATTGGCCTCAGCGCTTTGGCTAAAAGTTCGCAAGCCAAAGGCTGTTTTTGGGTAGCGGCGGGCCCAGCGATCTCTTATTGTAGCCCTCGAATTTGAGAAGTATTTGAGGGGATTTGTGAAAGCACTAAAAACACTACGATTTGACGGCCCGTTTCAGATGAAGCGCGGCGTCTTAAATAATCCTACTTTTGCCTTTGAAACTTGGGGCACACTCAATGCGGACCGGTCTAATTGCGTGTTGATTTTCACCGGTCTGTCACCTTCTGCCCATGCGGCCTCCTCTAATGTTGACCCGTCCGCGGGTTGGTGGGAGGACATGCTTGGACCCAACAAGCCGATAGACACCAACCGCTACTTTGTTATTTGTATGAACTCTTTAGGCAGCTGCTTTGGCTCCACCGGACCGGCCAGTATTGATCCAGAAACCGGCGAACATTATCGCTTAACCTTTCCCGTACTTACCGTAGAGGACATTGCCGATACCGCCATCAGCGTGCTTGAACACTATGCTGTGGAGCAGCTGCATACAGTGGTCGGCGCCTCTATGGGCGGTATGACTGCCCTAGCCTTTGCGCTGAATCACCCGAGTCAAGTCAGACGCCTTGTGTCTATTTCTTCGGCAGCTAGAAGCCTGCCCTACTCCATTGCTTTGCGGTCGCTGCAAAGAGAAATCATTCGTAAAGATCCGCTATGGGAGAATGGGCAATATTTGCTGGCAGAACACGGGCCGGTGACCGGCATGCGGCTGGCACGAAAACTTGGCATGATCAGCTACCGCTCTGGTGAAGAATGGAGCGAGCGATTTGGGCGCGAGCGCGCTTTAGGGTTTACTGACGAAGACAGTCCGTTTGGCATTGATTTCGAAGTTGAATCTTACTTAGAGACCCATGCAAACAAATTCATTGGTTCTTTTGATGCCAACTGCTACTTGTATCTTTCTAGAGCGATGGACTTGTTTGATGCAGCAGATCACGGTGGCAGCTTGTCTAGCTGCTTTACCAGCCTAGGTCTTGAATCTGCACTGGTCATAGGCGTGACCACAGATATGTTGTTTCCTGTTAGTCAGCAAAAAGAATTAGCCGACGCACTAGCAAATCATGTGGGTGAAGTGATATTCAAGCCGCTGGATTCCATTCAGGGACATGATTCATTCCTAGTCGACATGGACCGATTTAGACCCGCCATCGCTGAGTATTTCTAACGCTTTAGAAAAGCTGTTAATAAATTTCCATGATGGAGGCGTCGCAAATCTCACCGATCTGAGTTGCCTCATAACCCAGCACTCTGAGCTGATCTAAACACGCAGCGATTTGATGCTGCGGCAGCGTTGCTAACATTCCGCCGGAGGTTTGCGGGTCTACCAGCAGTTGTAGTTTAGGGTCTGCGGCATCAATACCTACGAGCTTATAGTCTTGCAAAACCAGCGCGTTGGCTTTTTGCAAAGAACTGGCCACACCCTGGCGTACCAACGCTTCAACGCCGGGGAGCATTGGAATATCTGCCAAACGCAACTTCACGCCGCAACCGGCGCCGCGCAAAATTTCCCCTAGGTGTCCGGCCAGACCAAACCCAGTGACATCGGTGAGCGCCCCTACTTCGTGCGCAACCAGCACCTCAATACTGGGCCAGTTGCTTTGGTCCATTGACGCCATACACGCGCTGGAAAGCTTGCTCTCTACCTGACCGCGCATGTCTCCAGCCAACACCACGCCGGTGCCCAAAGGTTTTGTCAGAATCACACCGTGGCCAATCTGCGCGGCGGCCTTAGTGCTGACCACGCCAGCACTGGCACCCAGTACGGTGAGACCCAAATTCAGTTCCGCACCTTCCGCTGAATGGCCACCGGCCAGCACAACATCGTGGGCGTTGAGCACATCAACAAGTCCGCTCATAAGCTGAAACAACTCGTCTTCCATCATTGCCTCAGCCATTAACGGCACGGTAACAAACGCCAGCGCCGCAGAGGGTTTTGCTGCCATGGCGAAGATGTCATTAAGACTATGGTGCGCGGCTATGCGGCCAAATAGGTACGGATCGCTGACCATGCTGCGAAACCCGTCTACTGTGGCCAGCGTTGTTGGTCCCGTGTTGATGACTTCTGCTGCATCATCGCCAATTCCCAACTTTAAATTCACCGACGATTGTGCCGGCAGGCGCGCTAGCACCCGGCGCAGTGGATCAGCTGCCAGCTTCGCACCACAGCCACCGCAGCGCATTAGGTCTTCGGGCAGGTGCTCGGCTAAGGCGTTTGGCAGAGCGTGCACCGGCGTCTGCATAGACGGCAGATCATTAAATCGGCGCATAAATTTTTCGTCGATCCACTGCTTCAATTGCCACCAAATTCGTCCTCTTGTAGCCAACGGACCCCAAGAGGCTATCGCCGTGTCATCGCCACAGCCGATCAGATTTAGGTGATAACGCTGGGGGCGAAATTGACTACTGGATTTAGCAAGACTTAGCCCTTGAATGGCTAGGGCCAAATTGTCGGCCAGAATTGGTCCAGCTCGAACAGCATAAACCCCTGCTTTAGGGCGCTCCTGACCAACCAAATGCGCAACATCCCCTGCGGCAAAGATATGCGGGTGAGAGCGGCTACGAAGGCGGTCGTCTACACGTAAAAATCCTCGTTCATCTTGCTCTAGACCAGTGGCCTTCAACCACTGAGGCGCGCGCACATCGGTGACCCAAAAAACATGATCGGCACGAATAGTCTGGCTAGAATACTGGAGGGTTAGGTTAACGGTGCAGTCCGCTGTATTGGCCGCTTCCGCAGTGAGACGGTCACATACATAGTTGATTTCTTTCTCCGCCAAAGCCGCCTCAAGCTGCTTGACCGCTCCTGAACCGTGTCCGGGGAGCAAACTAGGCCCAACTAGGTGTATACCCGTGTTGGCGGGCAGACTCGCCCGAAAGGACAGGGCTAATTCCGCCCCGCCTGCGCCGGCGCCGATGATGGCAATGCTGCTGGCGTAATGGGTGTCGGCGTGGATACGCTTTTTGATCTCTGCCCACTTGGGCATGAACTTATTCAGCGGTTTGACACGCATACCTTGGCCCGTTACCGGGGCTTGTTCTGCGCCACAATTCAAAGACAACACATCAAAACGCAAACTCGGTCGGTCAGCCAACGCAATGGTGTTTTCAACAGGGTCTATGCCCGTAACTCGGGCGCATATTAGGCGTGCCTTGGCAAAAACACACAAAGGCCCCAGAGCAATATTGATGTCTTTCTCGCTATAGGTCCCAGCGATATAGCCGGGCAACATGCCTGAATAAGGCGAAAGTGCGCTTTCGGAAATAAGTGTGATGCGAACCCCTGGCACCGGGTTCATGGCGAATTTTTTCAGTACTTGGACATGGCTATGACCGCCGCCAATGAGGACCAAATCGCGAAGTGCAGGGATTTCAGATTGCATCAAAGACCTAAGAATACGTTTTTAGATTTTGTGATTTAAACACAAACAAAGGCCTGTCACGGCACTTTGAATTAACTCGTAAAGCAATTACCGTCCTAGCTCGCCTACTTTACTTTGGCTCAGTTCTGCTCTATTTAAATCAGTTCAGTTCAGTCAAGCGCAGTCGGGGCTAGTCCAACCACTCCGAACCTAGCCATGTTGAGTGCGTCCTCACCGGCAGTTGCGCGGCGACCAAAACGCCAAGCCTCAACGCTGAGTGTTGGTTACACGATACCTTGATCTTGCAGCGCAGTTATCTCTTGTGCCGAGTAGCCCATCTCTTGCAAGACTTCAGCCGTGTGCTCGCCCATTTCAGGCGCTTTGACCATAGCCTTGGTTTTTAGTCCGTCAATATTCAACGGATGCTTAATCACCAGAGGCATATCTACGCCTTCTGGCGGCGCAAAGGCCATGTTGTTCGCGAGCACCTGTGGATCTGTCGGCAGGTCCGCCACCTGGCCGACAAGGGCGGAAGGTACCCCAATTGCGTGGAACTCGGACATCCACTGCTCCGAGGTTTTGGTTTTGATGATCTGGACTATTTCTTCTGCCAATTGCGCGCCATATTCCAAGCGCGCGTCTGAAGTAGCAAAGCGCTCATCTAGCAGCAGGTCCGGACGCTCCATAGCGGCGAACATAAGGTCTACCTCCTCGTCAGTACGCACCATACTAAACTGCAGCCAACGACCGTCTGCGGCCTCGTACATGCGTCTAGCAAACAATCTCGGCTGACTGGCGTAGTAATCGGTGAAATCTGCATTGGCAAAGGTGCCTTGGGCAATACATGAGGCCGACCAAATACCATTGGCGAGCAGTGAAGTATGTACGTGGCTGCCCTCGCCTGTTTGCTGACGCCGGAACAAGGCGGTGAGGATAGATGCATACAGGCTTACTGAAGTTGGGTGGTCCCCCATGCCAGGTAACGCGGGTGCAGGCGGCGCGCCGGGTGAGCGCACCAAATCCATGAGCCCCGAGCGAGACCAGTACGCCACAAGGTCGAAACCTTCGCGATCGCGTTCAGGGCCCAACTCGCCATAGGCTGTTAGGGACGCATAAATCATTTTGGGGTTCAGTGGTGCCAAGTCTTCATAACTGAGTTGCCAAGCGCGGCGCATGGGATGAGGCAAGTTGGTGACATAGACGTCACATTCTTTAACCAGCTTCAGCAGAATTTCTCGGCCTTCGTCTGATTTGAGATTGAGTGTGATTGACCGCTTGTTGCGGTTGTCCATTTCCCAAGTGTAATTCTCTGGGTGAGTTGGCGTGGAGGCCATGCCTGCAAAAGCTCTATAGCCGTCGCCTATTTCTGGCGCCTCAACTTTTATCACCTGAGCACCGTAGTCAGATAAAATAGTTGAGGCCACCGGCCCGGCTATCCAACTGCCCATGTCTAGTACTTTCAAACCGGAAAAAAGAAAATCGTCGCTCACTGCTGTCTCCCCTATTTATTCCCCAACGTTCAGCATCGACCCTGTCTACCAAAGTGGTAGGTATCTTAGTGGTAGGTCGAAGCGCAGAACCCCCTAACAAACCCGTTAGGGGTTAGCGCGCTAGCTCATGTGGACTATGCCTAACTTGCCCCCTCGACAGCCAGTAATAGCTTCTCCAAATGAACTCATTTGCAAGCCTTACTATTTAGGCATCGCCCATAGCTTCGTTCCAATCGGCAACTTGCTCGACTGATGCTAACAAAGCCGCCGTGTCCCCTTCAATGGTGACTGACTCAATGACATCACCCTGGGCAATTTCGTTGACTATGTCTTGGTCCGCATCGCTTTGCACGGCGCCAAAAATAGTGTGCGCGTCGTCTAACCACGGTGTGGCTACGTGGGTGATAAAAAATTGCGAACCATTTGTGCCAGGTCCAGCATTGGCCATAGAAAATTTACCCGGCGCGTCATGTCTGAGTGACGGTACAAACTCATCCGCAAAGCGATAGCCCGGGCCGCCAGTACCGGTGCCCTGAGGACAACCGCCTTGAATCATAAAATCTGGAATCACTCGGTGAAAACCAATGCCATTGTAAAATCCGCGCTCAACTAAGTTAACGAAGTTAGCAACGGTCATAGGCGTTTCTTCGGGGTATAGATCTAATCTAATTGTGCCTTTGTTCGTTTCCATTACTGCTACCAGTGACATAAATCACTCCTTTATTGTTGTTATTATTACCGTCGCTCATTGTTGGGGTAGGCCCTACCCTGCGTCAGATAATGAGTTGGCGCTCTGTCATCTAACGTAATTCAGCCCACGTTCCGCTAGAGCGTATTTCTTTGAGGCCGCTATTTTATACCAGTGTGCTGGCCGGCAATACCGGAAACTGGGATTTGTCTCATTCCATCAGCCTAAACTTGGGTTTAAAGCGCTAACAGCTAACGCCTAGCCCTTAACCATTGCTTTGTAAAAATTGCAGTGCGCGGTCTAAACCTTGCGCCACACCTGCACCCTCTTTCCAATTTTCGATCAATTGCGCATTTGGCGCTAACGCGGCTAGGTGTTTTGAGCTTGAATTAGGGTGATAAATATCGTTACCGGCAAAAACCAGCATAGGTGTTTGGCATTGGCTTACAAAGTCATCTTCCACGCAAAACAGTGGCAACTCATTGTCGAACATTGCGTGCCTGAGAGACGCCATGGCCTCGGGACTAAAGTTGTCTGACTTAGCCGCCAACAGGTCTTCTGCCCACATGTCGTACATGGCAAAGAAGATGTCACGATTTTCATCGCGCCCAATGGTTTGTAACACCAACGCCGAGGTCACACGCTCAGGGGCATGTTTAATGAGGTTAAGAATATACGGGCCGCCAATGCACATACCTGCAACATGAAATTGATCAATGCCTAAATGGTCCATAAGCGCCAGCTGATCAGCCGTGTAAGTATCCCAGTTGTCCCCCACTGCAACCGGTGCAACAGAGTCGCCTGCATTGCGCTGATCCATGGCAATAACCCGATACTGGCCTTGTAGCGCATCAATTGGGTTCCACGGGCCGTGATGCCACATAGAAATAGCCGAGCGCATACCGCCAGGTGCAATCAACAGTATTGGATCGCCTTCTCCATATTCTTCAAAATGTATTTTTATTTCGCCTCGAGTAAACGTTGGCATGCTCTTCCCCTTTTTCTTATGTAAAGCTGTTTAACACTCTGATGAAGGCCGCGGTCCTCCCTTCAACATATATCACTTAATGATTGTCCCGCGATCGCTGGGTTCAGGCAAAAA
The DNA here is from genome assembly GCA_009886205.1 of K189A clade bacterium. GTDB lineage: Bacteria > Pseudomonadota > Gammaproteobacteria > Pseudomonadales > Azotimanducaceae > UBA4421. Next base: position 15,067 of record QXZU01000162.1, read on the forward strand.
AAAACCAGCTCTGACGAACTGGTTTTTTCTTTACACAGCGTCTACTAATACGCTGGGCATACGCTTAATGCGTGTGCAGTACCACTTGCAGATCGGTAAAACCGTGGACAAAGTTTGAAGGCACCAATACTGGATCGCCAACAACCTCAACCATATGAAAGCGCTTCTGAATTTCTTCCCAAAGTATGCGTATCTGCATCTCCGCAAGACGATTACCCATGCAGCGGTGAATACCAAAGCCAAAGGACAAGTGCTGACGCGCTCGGTCTCTGTCGATAATAAACTCGTTGGGTTTATCAATGGCGCGCTCATCGCGGTTACCCGAGATATACCACATGACAACCTTCTCGCCGGCCTTAATGGTCTTGCCACCCAAGACATAGTCTTTGGTCGCCTTACGACGCATGTGGGCTAGCGGCGTCTGCCAGCGAATGATTTCGGAAACCATTGATGGAATAACGGTTGGGTTATTGCGTAGCTTGGCATATTCACCGGGATTCTGATTCAGGGCTAAGACGCCACCGGTCATGGAATTTCGTGTGGTGTCGTTGCCACCTACAATCAGCAGAATAAGGTTGCCCAAATATTCTTGCGGGCTCATGTCCTGGGTTGCTTCACCGTGCGCAAGCATGGAGATTAGGTCATTAGACAAACCCTGCTTGGCGCGCTCTTCCCACAAATTAGTGAAGTATGCCAAACACTCGAGCAACTCTTCCTGACGCTGCTCTTCGCTCTCAACAATCCCTGTTTCAGGACCGCCGGTGGCCACATCAGACCAACGTGTGAGCTTGCTTCTGTCTTCGAAAGGAAAATCAAATAACGTTGCTAGCATTTGGGTAGTCAGCTCGATAGATACTCTATCTACCCAGTTGAATGGTTCACCAACAGGCAAGCCGTCTAGTACCTTTTGTACTCGCCCACGAATGGTGCTTTCCATGTTCTTAAGGTTCTTTGGCGCCACTGAGCCTTGCACAGTCATGCGCTGCTCGTCGTGTTTGGGCGGGTCCATTGCAATGAACATAGGTAGTGGAAAATCTTCTTCTGGATCTACAATGGTAATTGCTGGATCTGAAGAGAAGCTCTGCCAGTTGGCTTCCACTTCCATAATGTCGGCAAAGCGCGTTACGGACCAATACGGTCCAAACTCAGAATCTTTGCAGAAATGGACTGGGGCCTCATTACGCAGGCGGGCAAAATAGTCCCATTTGCGGTCCTGTACCCACAGCTCACGTTGGCTAACATCAATGTCCTCTAAGGGCACATCTTTAGCTTCGTGATCTATCATTTGTAGAACAGTTGCTTCACTCATCAGAATTGGAACTCCGGTAGGTCAACAGTAAGTCCGTCATGAATTTCGGTGACTTCGATCTGACAAGCCAGGCGAGAACTCGCCTCTCTCTCTGGGTTCAGGTCTAACATAGAATCTTCGGCGTCGCTGGGTGAACCGATTTTGTCTAACCAATCTGCTTTAACCATAATGTGACAGGTTGCGCAAGAACACTCGCCGCCACAGTCAGCGTCGATGCCTGGTACCAAATTGTCTAACGCAACCTGCATCAAAGATTTACCAACCTCTGCGTCTACGCTGTGTTCAGTACCGTTGTGCTCAATGAAAGTAACTTTAGGCATGTAGTCCCCCTAGAAATGGATAGTTATAAAATTCGGAGCTAAAGTTAACTAAAGGCTTGAACGCTAGCAATATCTATTTCGGACATTTTGCTTTTAGTGACAATTAGCGCATTGGTAAAGGCTTGGGGGGATTATGTTGTAATCAGCAAGGTGCAACATGTTGTCTGGAGGCTAGATCGAGCGCGCTGCCAAAATACTAAGGACAAATGCTGTTTATGGCTTGAGCCAAGGCGGCATCTTTGGCGGTCACCTGGTTACCCGCATCATGGGAGGTCAATTCAATGGTCACGCGGTTGTAAACATTAGACCAATTGGGATGATGGTCGGCTTTCTCAGCCAGTAATGCGACTTGGGTCATGAAAGCGAAGGCATTGGAAAAATCAGTAAAGACGAAATCTCTACACAATTTATTGTTGGTGTGCGCCCAGCCGAGGACGTTGAATTGTTCTGCTGTCATCGACTGTTTCCATGCTCACCTTGGTTTTACAGCGCAAGGTGTTGAGAGAAAATTGGTGGAGCCAGGGAGGATCGAACTCCCGACCTCTTGAATGCCATTCAAGCGCTCTCCCAGCTGAGCTATGGCCCCGAAACAGCGCGCAATGGTAGGTAGCTAATCGCCACCTGTCAAACGCCTATTGGCTTAATTGTACTAATCTTGTTGCCATTGGAGTTTTTGGTATTCCTTATCAAGGCGCTTACGCTCTTTTCCGGAAACTGCAAACACTTCCAATGCATCTCGCAGACGTCCTAGACTTAACGGCGCACCTAAAAAGATCAGCGAATCAAACAGGGGTAATGACACCCCGCGACCGCTCACCGCGATGAATAAGGGAAAGAGAAAATCTCTTACCTTCATGTCACAGGCTTCGGCTAAGGATTGAAGGGTGGAATAAATTTCTTCTCGCTGCCAACTGCGCATTTCTTCAAACGCGGCAAGCGTGTGATAGATGACTCTTACCACCTGCTCTCGCTCCAGCGATTTGTGCTGAAAATCGGCCTCATTCAGGGTCCGTCGTTCGCCAATAAGGTAGTCGACCATTGGCACCAAGTCAGATAACCGTTCTGCACGCTCTTGAACCATTGGCACCAATTGCTTAAGCCGTTCAGGGTTGAGCATCCACTCGCTTACGCGCTGGGCATACTCATCTGTAGAAAGCGCCCTTAGATACTGAGCGTTAATCCATTTCAATTTTGTCTGATCAAAAATTGGGCCACCGGTTGAAATACGGTCCACGTCAAAGACATCGACCATGGCTTGGCGAGTGAAAATTTCTTCCTCGCCCGGCATGGACCAACCCATGAGGCTTAAATAGTTCAGCAGTGCTTCGGGCAGATAACCCATGTCGCGATAATAAGTCACGCTGGTTGGGTTTTTGCGTTTGGAGAGCTTGCTCTGATCCGGGTTACGCAACAAAGGCAGGTGGATCATTTCTGGCGCTTCCCAACCAAAATATTGGTACAGCAAAATATGCTTAGGCACTGAATTGAGCCACTCTTCGCCGCGCAAAATATGCGTGATTTCCATCAAGTGGTCGTCGACAACAACCGCTAGGTGGTAGGTAGGCATGCCGTCTGCTTTCACCAGAACCTGCATATCAATTTGCGTAAATGGAATGGATATTTCGCCGCGCAAACGATCGTTGAAAGTACACTGGCCTTCGCCGGGTACCTTCATGCGTACAACATGTTCTTCCCCTGCAGCCAAACGTGAGGCAACTTCTCCAGCCGCTAGGTTGATGCAATGACCGTCGTAGCGCGTGGTTTCTTTATTTGCTTGTTGCTTGGAACGCACCTCATCCAGACGCGCTTTACTGCAAAAGCAGTGGAATGCGTGCTGATCATCCAAGAGCTGTTGCACATACTCTTTATACAGTGCTTTACGTTCACTTTGACGATACGGACCGTGAGGTCCGCCCTTATCAGGGCCTTCATCCCAATCAAGGCCAAGCCATTCAAGGGATTCAAATATGGACGACTCAGACTCGGCTGTACTGCGCGCCTGATCCGTATCTTCGATACGTAAAATAAACTCGCCGCCTTCATGACGCGCAAATGCCCAGTTGAAAAGCGCCATGTAGGCTGTGCCTACATGCGGGTCCCCAGTGGGCGATGGCGCTATTCGTGTGCGTACTTTTTGGCTAGTCAAACGCCTAGAAGCCCATCTTCACAACGTCTTCAGGAATCAGCGGGTACACAATACCGGCCAACGATTGCGTTACTCTAACCACCTGGCAGGCATAACCGAATTCGTTGTCGTACCAAACATAAAGTACGACTCGATTATCTTTAACGATGATGGCTTCGCCATCAACGATGCAGGCGTGACGATTACCTACCATGTCTGAGGACACGACATCTGGTGAAGTGGTGAAATCAATCTGACGTTGCAATGAGCTATGCAATGCAGCGTTACGCAAAAAATCTTTCACTTCTTCCTCAGTGGTTTCGCGGCTCAACGTCAGGTTAAGAATAGCTAACGATACGTTGGGTGTCGGTACGCGAATGGCGTTTCCTGTTAGCTTGCCTTCCAGCTCTGGCAGCAATTTCACTACAGCTGATGAGGCGCCTGTTTCTGTGATTACCATATTCAAAGGCGCGCCACGTCCGCGGCGATTTGATTTGTGATAATTGTCGATCAAATTCTGATCGTTAGTATAAGAGTGCACTGTCTCCATGTGACCATTAACAATCTCGAAGTTGTCATTCATGGCTTTGAGCACGGGCACGATGGCATTGGTAGTACAGCTACCCGCAGCAAGTACGTGATCTTCGTCGGTGATGTCTCGGGTATTTAGCCCAGAGACAATATTCTTAACAGAGCCTTTACCCGGCGCGGTCAACACTACACGCTTGGTGCCCTTGGACTTCAGGTGCTGAGATAAGCCATCTTTGTCGCGCCAAACACCGGTGTTATCGATCACGATGGCGTCATCAATACCGTATTCTGTGTAGTCGATTTTGGCGGGGTCTGAGGCGTAGATAACGCGTATAACATTACCGTTGGCAATAATGCATTCGTTTTCTTCATCTACACGAATGGTGCCTTGGAAGCTGCCATGAATTGAATCACGGCGTAATAAGCTGGCGCGTCTAACGATATCATCGTCACTGCCCCTGCGCACAACAATAGCGCGAAGGCGCAACTGTCCGCCGCCGCCGGTTTTTTCAATAAGCAACCTTGCAAGCAAACGACCAATGCGACCGAATCCGTAAAGGACAATATCCTGAGGCTTTTCTATCGGCGGTGCTTTGACACCAATCACCGATTTACATTCGCGAACAACAAAATCTTCTGCACTGATGGTCTCAGACTCCGCCATAAATTTAGTCGCCAACTTGCCAAGATCAACGTGGCATGGGCCTAAATCTAATTTGGAAATGGCTTCGAGAACGGGATAGGTTTCAAATTCTGAAAGCTCGTTCTGCTCCACTTGACGAACATAGCGGTGAGCTTTCATCAACTGAGTTACGCTTTGGTTGTGCATCGCACGCCCATAACAATAAACCACGACATTATTACGGTATAGCTGACCGATCATGGGGATCATTCCCTCGGCTAGGGCTTCTCGTTCTTTCCAGTCGGGAAAATAGTCATCTAGGCTGGGTAAACTCACGTTGTCTCCTTCTCATCCAAGCAATATTTAGCGGTTAGCGGCTGGTAGTTTAGCCGCAAGTAAAACTGAGGAAATTTTCGAAATTGAGGACCGACCGCACTGTAAATGCCTATAAGACCTTCACAAGGGTAGCCGGTTTTTTCAAAGGTACTCAGAAGAGGTACTCAGAGGTAAAAAGAAGACCTCTGGCTGGGTTTTAAACACAGCAAAGGCCTAACTAGATAAGAACCTGCCCCTCTAATCCCCTAACTTTCTGGGGAAATTTCGATTTCACGCTCAGCGCGGCGGCAGTTTATCATCAGAATTGCCGGGATTATAGAATCCCGGTCGTATTAGTTAACGATAACGCTGATTTAGGGCTTCTAAAGTGTCGCTACCCGGGCATAGATCCGCCTCAGTTAACTCATTTAGAGGCTGGCTGACCGTGTCCATGATGTCATGACACTCAACAGCGTCTGGATCTACAAACAACAGGCCTGTAACCACTTCGCCCTTCTCCTGCATGCGCTGCACGTAATTGAGCGCGCCCACTCGATCATGGGGGTCGTAGTCGGCGTCAACCTTATACAGTTGCAGCGTAGAGCCATCAGGCATAGACACATCTTCGCGAGTGCCTTCCGCATAGTCTGCTGTGACCTCGTCATGTGCCATGATCAGATCTGCATCCATAACATTATGGATATGATCGCGCACAAATTCGTAACTCTTGGTAGAGCCAGAGTGGTTGTTAAAGGCGACACAGGGCGAAATAACATCAATAAAGGCCATGCCTTTATGCATCAGAGCGGCCTTAATCAAAGGCACTAACTGTTTTTTGTCGCCAGAAAAACTGCGCGCAACAAAGCTTGCACCAATCTGCAATGCGCTACTGACCAGATCAATGGGCTCGTAAAGATTAGGCACGCCCTTCTTACTGGTTGAACCTTTATCATTGGTCGCAGAAAACTGACCTTTGGTTAATCCATAAGTGCCGTTGTTATCTACTAAATACAGCATATTTATGCGGCGGCGCACAATATGAGCAAATTGACCGAAGCCAATAGATGCACTGTCTCCATCTCCGGATACACCCACGCCAATAAGGTCTCGATTGGCCAAATTGGAGCCGGTCATGACGCTGGGCATGCGCCCATGCACCGAGTTAAAGCCATGGCTTTTGTTCAGAAAATAACTGGGGGTTTTGGAGGAGCAACCAATGCCTGACACTTTCGCAAATCTGTGCGGTGGTAACGACAGTTCAGCGCATGCTTGAACAATGGCAGCGCTCACTGAGTCGTGGCCACAGCCAGCGCACAGTGTAGACACAGAGCCTTCGTAATCACGCCTAGTCAGACCTATTTCATTAACAGGCAGTTTGGGGTGATGAACCCTGGGTTTAGCAACAAATGTCATGTTTGCACCTCTGTCACTCGGGACAATTTATTCTCAATGTAGTAATCGGAAATTTGTTCGGTAATGGTGTCCGCAGAGATAGATAGCCCCGCGTAATAGAGTACCGAAATCAACTTAGCTGGGTTGGTTTGTAACTCATTAATCAGCAATGAGCGCATTTGGCCGTCGCGATTTTGCTCTGCAACGAAGACCAAATCGTGAGAAGCAATGAACTGCTCCACTTCCTCACCAAAAGGAAATGCACGTACCCTACAGGTATCCATGTGGATACCACTTTCCGCCAAATTATCTAAGGCCTCAGGCATAGGTAACGCCGTTGTGCCGTAATACAGCACCCCTACCGCCTGGCCCTTGTCAGCAATTTGCGCTGCTGGAACCATTGTTCGAGCGGTTTGCCATTTCTTCTGCAGCCGCTCCATGTTGCGTTGATAGACTTCACCAGACTCGGTATAGACCGCGAATTCATCTCGCGAAGTACCCCGGGTAAAGAACGCGCCCTTTTCCGGGTGAGTGCCAGGATAGGTTCGATAACCAATGCCGTCGCCGTCCACATCTAAGTAGCGGCCAAAGACTTCTACTTCATCTAAGTCTTTAGCGGACAAAACCTTACCCCGGTCGTAACGACGGCTGTCGTCCCACTCAAAAGGCTCGCTCAGATTGTCATTCATACCCAACTCTAAATCGCTGAGCACCATAATTGGGGTCTGCAAACGATCCGCCAGATCTAATGCTTGGGCTGCAAAGTCGAAACACTCTTTTGGCGTAGAAGGGAATAATAGTGGGTGCTTTGTATCGCCGTGAGATGCGTACGCTGCGCCAATCAAATCCCCTTGCTGGGTACGTGTAGGCATACCCGTAGAAGGACCTGATCTTTGAATATCCCAAATCACCGCTGGTATTTCAGCGAAATAAGCCAGACCGAGAAATTCAGACATTAGCGAGATACCTGGACCACTGGTTGCGGTAAAGGAGCGCGCGCCATTCCAAGCCGCACCAATCACCACACCAATGGCGGCCAATTCATCTTCTACTTGTAAGAAGGCAAATTTCTTCTGACCGGTGTCTTTATCAATGCGCAGCACATTACTGTGATTCTCAAAGCTCTCAGCCACAGAAGTAGAAGGCGTTATTGGGTACCACGCACAAACCGTTGCACCGCCATAGACACTGCCTAAACCGGCGGCATCATTGCCATCAATCATGATGCGATCACCCACCGCGTCAGAGCGTCTGACTTGCAGCGGTAGCGGCGCATCAAGGTAGTTCAGCGCGTAATCACGGCCTAGTTCTAAAGAGCGGATATTGGGTTGTATCAGCGCATCTTTGCCCTTGTACTGGGTCGAAACCATGCCAGTAATGACATCAAATTCAATATTCAGCAGACCCGCAAGCGCGCCCAAGTAAGCAATGTTCTTGAACAAACTGCGCTGCTTAGGGTCGGTAAATTCAGGCAGCATCATAGATGCGATAGGAATGGCTATTTCATGAATGTCATCGCGTTTAAGTGCTTTAGCTAAGGGCTTAGAGTTGTCGTAAAGCAGGTAGCCGCCGGGCGAAATGCTGGCAACGTCTTCAACTAACGTTTCTGCATTCATCGCAACCATGATATCCACGCCTTCACGGCGTCCTAGATAACCCTTCTCACTGACTCTTACTTCAAACCACGTGGGTAGACCTTGAATATTTGAGGGAAAGATGTTTCTGGTAGCAACGGGTATGCCCATGCGGAAAAGCGCTTTGGCAAACATGCCGTTAGCACTGGCTGAGCCAGAGCCATTCACGTTTGCGAAGCGGATAACGAAATCGTTGTACTTTATACTCATTCTGCGTATGACCCCAACTGAGGAATGTGTACGATTGAACGCTGCATATCCCAGGCATTAGTCGGACAACGTTCAGCGCACAAACCGCAGTGCAGGCAGACGTCTTCGTCTTTCACCATCACCCGCGTGGTTTTGAGTACATCTGAAACGTAAATGTCTTGTTCTGTATTATCCGCTGGCGCTGTAAGTTGCTGGCGTAATTGCGCTTCATCTTCGTTGGCAACAAAGGAAATACAATCCATGGGGCAAATGTCTACACAGGCATCGCACTCAATGCACAAATTCTCCGTGAACACTGTCTGCACATCGCAGTTCAGGCAACGTTGCGCCTCTTTCTCAGCCAGCGCTTGGTCAAAACCAAGTTCCACTTCAACGCGAATATTCGTGAGCGCAGACTTCTCTTCACTTAATGGCACGATATGGCGGCTAGCTGCGTCGTGCTCCGCATCATAAGCCCACTCGTGAACACCCATTTTAGTAGAAATAAGGTTTACACCTTCTGGTGGGCGATCAGCAATAAGATCCTGACCCTGGCAGAACAGGTGAATACTGATCGCAGCGCGATGTGCGTGTGCTGATGCCCAGATAATATTCTCTGGACCGAAGGCGCTGTCGCCACCAAAAAACACTTTGGGATTGGTGGTTTGCAGTGTGACTTCATTCAATGTTGGGCAATCCCACTTATCAAACTCAATACCTAGATCTCGCTCAATCCAAGGGCAATGATTATCCTGACCAATCGCCATCAACACGTGGTCTGCTTCTATGAAGACATCTGGTTCGCCACTGGGTTCGTACCTTAGCCGACCGTCTTCGCCTTTAACTGGCGTAACACATTCAAACAACACGCCTTGTAGCTTGCCGTCTTTGTGCACAAATTCTTTTGGTGGACGATTATTGATAATGGGAATGCCTTCGCGCATGGCATCATCTTTTTCCCATTCAGAGGCCTTCATCACTTCAAACGCAGAGCGCACAACCACGCTGACAGATTCAGCGCCCAGGCGCAGCGAGGTACGACAGCAATCCATTGCAGTATTACCGCCGCCCATAACAATGACCTTACCCTTCATTTCGGTAATGTGGCCAAAGGCGACACTGGACAACCAATCAATACCAATATGAATGTGCTTATCAACGTCCTCACGGCCTTTCAGTTCTAGGTCGCGGCCACGTGGCGCACCTGTACCGACAAAATAGGCGTCAAAATTCATATCCATCATGGCTTTCATGCTGGTGATTTCTTGACCGAAGTGGCAATGCACGCCCATATCTAAAATACGATCTACCTCTTCATCAAGTACCTCTTCTGGCAGTCTGAAAGCAGGAATCTGGCTGCGCATAAAGCCGCCGCCCTTCTCGTCCTGTTCAAACAAATGCACCTCATAGCCCATGGGCAGGAGGTCTCGCGCCACGGCTAGAGATGCTGGCCCTGCACCAATAAGCGCCACTTTCTTACCATTTTTCTCGGTGGGTACTTGGGGCATAAACGCCGTAACATCACCTTTATTGTCGGCGGCAACTCGCTTCAGGCGGCAAATGGCCACTGGAGTTTCTTCTGTTCTAACTCTGCGGCACGCAGGCTCGCAGGGACGGTCACATGTTCGGCCTAAAACGCCGGGAAACACATTAGAGTCCCAATTCAGCATATACGCTTCGGTATAGCGTTCTTGCGCAATTAGACGTATGTACTCTGGTACTGGTGTGTGCGCCGGACACGCCCACTGGCAATCCACTACTTTGTGAAAATAGTTCGGATCAAAAATATTGGTTGGTTCCATAAACTCCCTGTCGCCCCATTACTGCGCGGTTATCGCTTTTCTATAACCGCACTAGATATGCCTCCCACGGCACCTCGATTGAATAACCACCCTGTTTTTAGAGGATATGGCTACTGAATCCCTCGTCACCTTCCTTATAGATAGAATTTCGATGACCGGTGAACTTTAGCCCAGCGATAATGGGAACACCAGTGCCCAGTGCACCCTCTCGTCGCTGCGCAGACTAGAATAATTAGGCCTTTTTTCACCTTCTAGAACATCAGAACTTTAACCCGCTGAGGAAGCAGGTAGAATGCGTCTCCTCGTCATGCAATCTTAGAGTTAGATCAGCGACAAGGGTTTACAAAAGACAACAAAAAATTGATATCGCCGCGAATCAAAAGCGCTTCGTTAACGTGCTTTGCTTAGGCTGTTTGTTAACTGCCTTTATGTGATCGTGGGGCTGATCTAGGAACAAAAATTAATGTAGGCAGCGCAGATTCAGTTTGCGATGCATTGTCGTGTGCGGCAAATAAAATGGCTGGGCACGCACGCCTTCCGAAACAAATAATATGGATTTTCAGCATTGCGCCAATTGATTCTTAATTCGACAACACAACAGCTTGTACCCGCCAAAGACGGCGACACATTGAGTTGGAACGGCCTTAGTGGTTCAGCAGAAATTCTTGCGGTCGCTGAACTGGCCCAAGCCAGCGATAATCTGATTGTCGTCATCACTGCGGATTCCTCTGCCACGGAGCGTTGGACCAATGGCATCAACTTTTTTGCCGGTAATACTGGCGAGGACGAGGACACGCTCGCCGTACTGCGTTTTCCAGACTGGGAAACCCTACCCTACGACGTATTCTCACCCCACCAAGATATTATATCTGAGCGCCTCGCCTCGCTGTCACAGTTGCAAGGTAAAGTTAAGGGCGTTCTTACGGTTCCAATCAGCACCATTATGCAAAAAGTTGCGCCTACCTCTTACTTGGGCGGCGCTTGCTTCAACCTTGCTTGCGGACAAACCTTTGACGTTGCAGAGCAGCGGCTCATTCTGGAATCCGCTGGCTATCAGAGTGCCGACATGGTGGTTGAGCGCGGACAATATGCCGTGCGCGGTGCCTTAGTTGATATTTTCCCTATGGGCAGCGACTTGCCCGTACGGATTGACCTGCTTGATGATGAAATAGATACCCTTAGAACATTCGACCCAGAAACCCAGCGTACTGTTGAACAAATAAAAGCCCTCAATCTGCTGCCGGCGAAAGAATTTCCATTTGACGACGCAGCCATCGCTCGATTTCGTGATCGTTGGCATACCACCTTCAATGTAGATGTAAGACGTTGCAGCGTGTATCAAGACGTCAGCAGCTACATTGCGCCAAATGGTGTCGAGTACTACCTGCCGCTATTTTTTGAAAAGCTAGACAGCCTCTTCGACTATCTCCCACAAGATGCGATTTTTGTACTCGAAGCAGGCGCCATGGCGGCGGCAGACACGTACCTTACGGAAGTTGAAGGACGCTACGAGTCACTGCGTTATGACATTGAAAGACCCATATTAGAACCTTCAACCTTATATCTGGCAGCACAAGAGCTACGCCAAAACCTTAACCGAGGTAAGCGCATATTTCTTAACGAACCAAACGCTAAGCATGCTGTTGAGTTTGCAAGCCAGGCTATGCCCGACCTGCACATTAATGCGCGACTTGCCCAACCTAGTCACGCATTACAACAATTTTTACTCGGCAGTCAGAAACCTGTGCTGTTTATTGCCGAGTCTGCCGGACGCAGAGAAGTGTTTGATGAGTTGTTGCGCAAAAGCTCAATTCAAACCCTGAATGTAAATTCCTTTGAAGCGTATCTGGACAGCGACAGCCACTGTATTAGCGTCTCACCCATTATTGAAGGCCTGCTGATTGATGATGCCATTATCATCACAGAGAACGAGGTTTTGGGTAAGCGGCCTACTGAAGGCAAGAAAGACAACAACCGTAAGGTGATAGACCCAGACCAAATTGTCCGAAACTTAACTGAATTGTCTATGGGTTCGCCGGTCGTACACATAGAGCACGGTGTGGGTCGCTACCTTGGCCTAGAAACTCTACAAATTGATTCAGCCGACTACGAATTCTTAATGCTTGGATACGCCGGCGGTGCCAAATTATATGTTCCGGTCACCTCACTGCACCTAATTGGCCGCTATGCTGGCGCAGATGAAGAGCACGCGCCCTTACACCGGCTGGGCTCAGACCAATGGGATCGGGCGAAACGCCGCGCGGCAGAAAAAGTCATCGACGTTGCCGCTGAGTTGTTAGATATTTATGCCCGCCGAGAGCTCCGCAAATCTCATAGCCTCAAGCCAAGCGAAAGTGAATACGCTGCGTTTGCTGCGGAATTCCCATTTGAAGTCACCTCCGACCAAAGAACCGCCATTGAGGAAACCCTGGCAGATATGGCCATGGAACGGGCGATGGACCGTCTGGTTTGCGGCGACGTTGGCTTTGGTAAAACAGAGGTCGCAATGCGCGCCGCGTTTGCGGCTGTACAAAGCGGCAAACAGGTGGTGATGTTAGTACCCACCACGCTACTCGCCCAACAACATTACGATACTCTGGTAGATCGCTTTGCAAATTGGCCCGTCACTATTGATGTGGCCAGCCGCTCTAAGACAGCGCCAGAAATCGATGAAATTGCCGTAAAAACAGCTAATGGCAAAATGGACATACTAATTGGCACGCATAAGTTACTCAGCCCGCAGTTTAAGTTTAACGATTTAGGCTTGGTCATTGTCGACGAAGAGCACCGGTTTGGGGTGCGCCAAAAAGAGCGCCTGCGTGCCATCCGTGCAGAGGTAGACGTTTTAACGTTAACGGCGACCCCAATCCCCAGAACATTAAACATGTCATTGAGCGGCATACGCGACTTGTCCGTTATTGCCACTCCGCCAGCGAAACGACTCTCTATCAAAACCTTTGTGCAACAGCGCAGCGAGCAAGGTGTTCGCGAAGCCATCAGCCGTGAATTAATGCGCGGCGGGCAAGTTTTCTTTTTGCATAATGAAGTGCGTTCTATTGAGCAAACGGCTGAAACAATACGCGAACTGGTCCCAGAAGCCCGCGTGGGCATTGGACACGGCCAATTGCGCAAAAACGAACTCGAAGAGGTAATGAGCGAATTCTATCACCGTCGCCTTAACGTGCTCGTTTGCTCCACCATTATCGAAACAGGTATCGACATACCCAACGCCAACACCATCATTATTGAGCGTGCGGACAAATTTGGCTTAGCTCAACTGCACCAGTTACGTGGACGCGTTGGCCGCAGTCATAGACAAGCATATGCCTATCTATTGACCCCAGAGCCTAGGTCAATGACCGCAGACGCAGTAAAACGGTTAGAGGCCATTGAAGCCTCTGGCGATTTAGGCGTTGGCTTTACGCTCGCCACCCAAGACATGGAAATACGCGGCGCCGGAGAACTCTTGGGCGATGACCAGTCAGGTCAAATCGAGTCCATTGGCTTTTCAATGTATATGGATATGTTGAATCGAGCTGTGAATGCCCTGCGCTCGGGTCAAGTGCCTGATCGAGACATGCCGTTGGAGCCAGTCAGCCAAGAAATCAACCTTCATGTGCCCACATTGATCCCCGATGATTACCTACCTGATGTACAAACTCGACTGATACTTTATAAGCGTATTTCCGCCGCCGCGTCGCAGTTAGACTTAGACAACCTTCAAGTGGAAATCATTGACCGCTTTGGCCTGCTGCCGCCAGCAATGAAAAATCTATTCCAAGTTACCGGGCTAAAAATCATTGCGCAAAGCTTAGGTATTATAAAGCTGGACTTGGGTGAAGAACGTGGCAAGTTAGAGTTCAGCAAAACAACCAAGGTTGATCCAATGGAAATTGTTAAGCTTGTGCAGCAAGAAAGCCAAATCTTCAAGCTAGATGGCGCATCTACCTTGCGCATTGAAAAAGACTTGGGCGAATTTACCGAGCGCGTGGAATTTTCTATCGAACTGTTCAACCGTTTGGCGCCGAATGTCGCTGCAGCTGCGTAGCGAAGACATAGGGTAAAACATGAGACGCGCAAATAAATCACAAAGCCAGCGCAGGGTGGGTATTAATTCTGCTGCGACACTTCATGGCGCTTTATTATTAGCGCTGTCTATTGTTATGCAGCCGTACGCGCATTCCGCCACAGATACTAACGCCCCGCCCACTGACTTCCCGCCAACCTACGCGCAGCTAGAGTTGGATGAATTTGCCTCTATCAAGAACCTTGAAGATCTGTTGGAAGAGCGCCGCTTCCGGGTAGAGATGATTGTATTTACTCGCTCAGATCAAACCGCGCTTGGAGAAGAACCCCTGCTATTTATTGAGCCGAGAACACTGCCGAAAAGTATGTTCGCTTTGACACCTAGCGCCAGCGCAGCAGAGTTTAGGCTTTACGCAGAATCAAATCGCTACTGTATTGGTTATCCAATTATCGCAACTGAGCCACAGCTACCCGAAAAATTGAGGGCATTACTGAACAAGGAAAACGAACCGGAACTGACTCAGTGGTATGACGAAGGGATATTGCAGACGGGCGTAGTAGCGACGCCAGAGCCATTCGATTCAGCGCTAGGCGAAGATTTTTCTTCACTGCCAGAAAATTCGCAGGCGACAGACACTATAAACAGCGAAACCCGTGTGGAAGAAACGTTGGGTGCTTTCGAGCAGCGCCAGAACGAATTTTCTACTCCGGATGAAGTACTAGAAAACACAGATTTCGAAGTAAAGGCATTAGAGCCAGCGATAGAGTTAGCCATTCCTGGCAATACGCCGAGCATCATACCCAGCCCCTACTTAAACTTTATTAGCCAGTTAAGCTTATTTGAAAACGATGTCAAACAAGGCAGTTACCGCGCCATCCCGCCGGAGGATTTTGAACTCGGTAAAGAGGCATCCATCCTCGATCGCAACCCCAAGTTTAATCTGGTTCTGCACGAGAGCTGGCAACAGGTAGTACCGCCGCGTGCAGCGCCACAGCAAATCTACGTTGCAGCAAACAACCCTGCTAACTCCCTTCAAGGTTTGATCAGCGTCACCTTAGGTCGCTATCTACATTTCGCTGGACAACTGTGGCTTGAGGCACCCGTTGAGGATTATGAGGCAGAACAATTGCTCAGAGGTGGCGACGCTACAAAAACAACGCCGCAATCTGACCTTGAGCAAATGTTAGTACAGGTTGAATCATTTAGTGATGTGCTGAATGAAGGCACGCTCTCAGATTTGGCAAGGCCAGATTTAGTGGCGGCACCTAAGACTGCGTATTTCGAACTCAATGAAAGCCGGCGTATGCGCAGCAAGGAGCTACATTACCTTGACCACCCGGCTATGGGCATCATCGTAAAGATCACACCGGTAGAGGCCTCCTTGGAATTGGTAACGGCCTGGGCGGACTTCGAAGAATACCGAAAAGCAGACGAGCAAGCGCAATAGGTAACTTGTTTGAGTGTCTGGCAAAACTTGCAACGGGCTTTTAGCTCTTTCTCTTTCCTTTTCTTGTCTTTTCTTTACTTTCTTTTTTTCTGTCTATCTCTCTTCCTGCCTATCTCTTGCTAACTTTTTACCTTTTACTTTTTACTTTTTACTTTTTACTTTTTCGAAGAGGGTAAAGCGTATATCGAGGGTAGGTTCCGACCATAACCTTGTATGTCCATACCGCAGCCAAATAGCAATTTATCAGGACAATTCAAGCCTAAGTAGTCGGCTTTGATTTCGACGTGAGCAATATTTTTGTCTGCTAAGACAGCAATAGCCACTTTGCCAGCCCCCGCCTCTAGTGCCCATTTTTTGGCATTGGCCAACGTAATACCCTCACCCAAAAAATCGTCAATCAGCAGAACACTTCTATTTTGCAGTGGCGGATGCTCAGCGCCTCGCCAAATTAAGTCCCCGCCTTGCTCAGTGTCTGGGCTGCGACTGACGTCCACATAGCCTTGCTGTAGGGGAAACACCATGCGCTGCATAAGCTGACCCGTTAGATACAAACCGCCTTGCATAATACTCAATATGATTGGATTTTGATCTTGTAGCGCAACCGTAATTGCCACGGCCATACGATCAATGGCCGCTGCCACCTGTTCCTTGGTATAAACGATATCCGCCTTTGCGAAGGCGTGGCCTACGCCTTGAGGCATACCTGCAACGATTTCGATATCTGCAAGCCCATTCATAAACTGGGTTCGTTTTGCATCTGTAAATGCACAGTCTGAGTGGGGAATGCGATCTCAGCACCCTGCTCATCTACTATGGCAGCAATTTTTAGCAACACGTCTTCTTTGACCTGATGGTAGGTCTGCCAGTCAGTGGTTTCTGTAAAGGTATAAACAAAAAACTCCACCGCCGAGGGACCAAAGCTTACTAAGTTCACCATCAATATCTGACGGTGATCGATATCCGCGTGCTCTTCCAACATTTTCTTAACGTTTGCGACGATAACGGGTAACCGGTTTACGTCTTCGTAACGCAGACCAATAGTCTCGTAAATGCGGCGATTCAACATGCGCGAAGGATTTTCAACCGCTAACGAGGTGAAGATCGAGTTAGGCAAGTAAAGGGGCCGCTTGTCAAAGGTTCTAATACGGGTCAAACGCCAACCTATGTCTTCGACTGTGCCTTCAATATCGCGATCTGGTGAGCGAATCCAATCACCCACAGAAAATGGGCGATCTAAGAAGATCATCAAGGCGCCAAAGAAGTTGGCTAAGATGTCGCGGGCTGCAAAGCCAATGGCAATGCCACCGATACCACCGAATGCAAGAACCCCTGAAATTGAAAAACCAAAGGCCTGTAAAACCAGCAAGACGCCAGTGATAACAATAGACGCTCGGAGCAACTTGGCCACCGCAGTAGCTGTTGTGGGATCGACCTTGGCGCGGTGTTTACCCTGAATAAGATTGGCCTCTATGGCGCTGATAAATCTCAGCGCAAACCAAATCATTAACCAGACCACGGCAACGTCGCGAATTTGACCTACGTAGTCGAAAATTTCTGCCTGAGCACCGCCCCCAACGATTTCTGCAGCAAAGGATATACCCAAGATCCAAATGCCAAGCCCCAATGGCCGTCGCCCGGCATGCACCAGCGCATCATCCCAATGGTTCGATGTGGCTGTAGCGCGCCGTTCAGCACCATCCAAAAACACCTTAGCGATAAAACGCACCACGGCGGTAATAAACAGAATTAGAAAAACCTCGCTCACCCAACCATATGTGGTGAACATCGAAATCAGATCATCCATAGTTTGCCAAGTTCCCTAAAAGTTCCCTAAAAGTTCCATACAAGTTCCATACACGTTCCCTGCCTGCGCCGTAGCGAGTTTCATCAATGAAGTGGCGCACTTTATCACGGTTATTACGTCTTGTTCGCCGGCACGACACTGGATTCAAAGTCGGCATCTATATTTAAACAGTGCTGTACATAAACTCAGTGTACTGTATATACTGCAAGCACTGTATATTTGAACAGGAACACAGAGAATGAAATCTACCATGGAATTGACCGGTATTTTAACCGCTCGGCAGGCACAAATTTTGGAGCTGATTCGACAATATATCGGCGAGACCGGTTACCCACCCACCCGAGCAGAAATTGCTAAAGAATTGGGTTTCAAATCCGCTAATGCCGCGGAAGAGCACCTCAAAGCGCTGGCACGCAAAGGTGCCATTGAAATGATTCCCGGCACCTCAAGGGGCATTCGCATTCCTGAGCTCACCGATCAAGGGCTACCCATTGTGGGTCGGGTTGCAGCTGGCGATCCAATTCTGGCCGAAGAAAATATTGAAGATAGAATAGATTTGCCGGCTGGGTTCTTCCAACCCCAGGCAGATTATCTATTGCGTGTTCGCGGCGACAGTATGATTGATGCGGGCATTTTAGACGGCGATCTGCTGGCAGTGCACAAAACACAGCAAGCCACCAACGGACAAATCGTTGTTGCTCGTATAGACCAAGAGGTTACTGTGAAACGCTTTCAGCGCACTAAGAAACGCAACCAAATTCTGTTGCTACCAGAGAATGAGGCTTACAGCCCTATAGAAGTAGATTTAGCAAATCAGGCATTTGCCATTGAAGGTTTATCCGTTGGGGTCATCCGACAACAAATTTAGTAGCTAATCGTTTCCTGCAAGGTGATTGGGCACCCAACATGCCCAGTCACCTTTTTTATGCCCTCTTTTACACCTCGGCTGCCTTTAGGCGCAGGACTGGATCCTCATTTAGACCTAGAACTTGAACTAGAACTAGAACTAGGCCTAGAACTAGAGCCAAGTTCAAACCCCGCCCTAATGCTAAGTTGATCTTTCGCTGGGGCATTGAGTCTCTAACTCTGTCTCTGTCTCTGTCTCTGTCTCTGTCTCTGTCTCTAAAGAGACTAACCCATTAGTTAGTCTTCGGCCTCGTCCGCTTTCGCAGCTTTCTTTTTAGCTGGTTTTTTATTGGTTTTCTTCGCAGCAGCCTTCTTTTTCTTAGTTGCAGGCTCACCCTCTTCTATCCACTTAGGCTCAATATAGAAGGCTCTCCAACCGGATGCCTTACCCTCAATCTCCGACTGCACATATTGCTCTTTTGTCTTACGGCTATAGCGAATGATGGCTGGATTACCTTTTGGGTCGAACTCTGGGGCGTCCAATAAGTAGCGAAACTTAGGGTCTAACTCATTTGCGTGAGGCTTAATCTCAATGACCTTGGGCGCGCGGGTTTCGCGATTTTTCGGAAACTGACTGGCCGCAAGAAAAATTCCCGAAGCACCGTCTCTGAGCAGGTAATGGTCCTCAACCTTCTCGCACTGTAATTCGGGCATAGGTACTGGGTCTGCTTTTGGTGGCGCAGGCTCTCCACTGCGCAAAAGCTTGCGAGTATTTTTACATTCCACACAGCCAAAATACTTACCGAAACGGCCAGATTTCAGCTGCATTTCCTTACCGCATTTATCGCATTCCAATAGCGGTCCGTCGTAGCCCTTAATTTTGAAAGTGCCCATTTCTATAGCGAAGTTGTCACAGTCAGGGTTGTTGCTACACACGTGCATCTTGCGGGTTTCATCTACAAGGTGGCTGAGCATGGCGCTGTTACATTTGTCACACTTGCGTAGTCTACGCAGAAGTTTTGACTCGCCTTCTTCATCCTTATCAACGTCTACCGCCTCTTCGCCGGGAATCAGGTTGACAGTTTTAGTACAGCGCTCTTTCGGCTTCAGGCCATAACCTGAGCAGCCCAAAAAGACGCCAGTAGACCCATTACGGATCTGCATGTGTCGCTCACAGGTAGGACACTCAATGTCCGTATCGGTAGGCGTATTGGCGCGCATACCGTTGTCTGGATCCTGAGCACCCACCAACTTTTGGCTAAAGTCGCCATAAAACTCGTCGAGCACTTGGTCCCATTGCGCCTGGCCTTTAGCCACTTTATCCAGCTCCTCCTCCATGTTGGCAGTGAAGCTGTAGTCCATTAAGTTTTCAAAATTTTCCATCAGACGATCTGTCACCAACTCGCCAATCTTCTCAGCGTAAAAGCGTCGATTGGTCAGGGTCGCGTAGCCACGATCTTGAATGGTAGAAATAATGCTGGCATAGGTAGAAGGCCTACCAATGCCTTGCTTCTCTAACTCTTTAACCAAGCTCGCTTCACCAAACCGCGGTGTGGGCTTTGTGAAGTGCTGGATGGCCTCTGAGTCTTTATGCCCCAGTACCTCGCCCTCATACAGGTCAGGTAGCGTAGAATCCTCGTCCTTGCGCGACATTGGCGCCATAACTTTGGTATAGCCATCGAACTGCAAAATCCGTCCACGCACGGACAACTCAAATTCACCCGCGGTGACTTTAATGTTTGTACTCAAGTAACGGGCTTCGGTCATTTGGCAGGCGATGAATTGGTTGCGAATCAATTCATATAAGCGCACAGCATCCGCGTCTACACCCTCTATATGTTCTGGTTTAGTACCGACATTTGACGGGCGAACCGCTTCGTGAGCGTCCTGAGCGTCGCCTTTACTGGAGTATTTTTTAGGTTCCTCAGGTAAATAGTCAGCGCCAAAATTCTTATTGATATACTCGCGTGCGCTTTCTACTGCGTCCGCGCTCAAGTTAGTTGAATCCGTTCGCATATAAGTAATATAGCCTGCCTCATAAAGGCGTTGGGCCATGGTCATGGTTTTCTTTACTGAAAAGCCCATGCGGGTGCTGGCGGCCTGCTGCAAAGTAGAGGTAATGAACGGCGCGTTGGGCTTGGTGCGCGTTGGGCGATCATCACGCTTGCTGACCACAAAGGTCTGCGCAGACATAAGCTCAAGGGCTGCATGGGTTGTAGTCCCATCAGAGGGCCTAAAATTTTCACCATTTTGCTTGGTCACTTCAAAGCGCAGCGCCTCTTCTGACCCTTGGCGGGTTAAATCTGCAAACAGATCCCAGTATTCTTCAGGTATAAAGGCGCGTATTTCCCGCTCACGCTCAACAATTAAACGCACCGCCACACTTTGCACGCGGCCCGCAGATAATCCACGCGCTACTTTTGACCAAAGCAGTGGCGACAATTCAAAACCCACTACCCGATCTAAAAACCGACGTGCTTGCTGGGCATGCACTCGGTCCATGTCTATTTCACCGGGGTCAACAAAGGCGGCTTGAATGGCTTTGCGGGTAATTTCATTAAAGACAACACGGCGATAACGGCTCTCATCGCCGCCAATGGCTTCACGCAAGTGCCAAGCGATTGCCTCGCCCTCGCGGTCCATATCAGTGGCTAGATAAACTTCAGGGGCGTTTTCAGCGAGCTTGCGCAGCTCTTCAACAACTTTTTCTTTGCCGGGCAGTATTTCGTACTCAGCAGACCATTCTTTGTCTGGGTTAACGCCCATACGACGAACCAGCTGTTCACGCGAGCGCTTCTTTTTATACGCCGCTTTTTTCTCGGGGCTCAATGCTTTAGTTTTTTGCGCCTCTTTGGCCCTTGCTTTGGGGTCAACGGCTTTGGCGCCCACGGGTAGGTCACGAATATGCCCTACACTGGATTTGACAATAAAGTCCTTGCCCAGATAACGATTAATCGTTTTTGCTTTAGCTGGGGATTCGACGATTACAAGAGATCTTGCCATATACTTCCAGATATCAGTTGAAGTTGCCTACTTTGCAAAAAGTTCACAAGACGTACTCAAACGTACGTCACCCGGGCAACCTAAGGTTTAAAAATATGCTCACAGAATAAGAGTGAACTTTATTCGATTTGCGACCGCCGAGACGCGGAAAGTGCGAGTTATAGGCCCAGCCCAGCCCTACTGTCAAGAATTCTCATCTAATAAAATGCAAATATGCTTCTATCAAGCCCTCCATCAACAACAAAATTACCTAAGAAACTAATCCTCCACCCACGCATGCGATTTGATACTTTCGATGATTTTGCTCAGCGTCGTATGAATAACATTCAACGGCTCAACGCACGCACCTATAGCAACATCCCCGGCTTGTTCTTTACTAGAGCGCTCCAGCCAAAAAACGCCTACACAGCGGCCATCTATTGCAATACCCAGCACATCATCGGGCAGTTCAAGTAGCGCTTCCCGAATAGATTCAAGCAAGCGGCCCTGCTGCTGCCAAGTGGCCGTATTCTTTGCAAGGCTGTCGGTAGCGCCAGAGGTTGTAACCGCGTCAGCGGCCAGCCCCCAACCCTCCATCACGGTCGCAGTTGGCACCGTAGGCACTGCTGGCAGCCGCTGCAACGTAATTGGCGGTAAGTAGTTCAAGGTCCGGCCCAAGGGTAACTGGTAGCGCATGCACTCCGTCTTGGTACTACGCGCTTGACCACCGGCGGTCACTCTTTCATCGGCGCTAGGGTCTAACTTGAATAAAGCATCTAATTGGATGGTAAACCCCAGTTGGCGCGCGCGCATACGCAACGCCGTTAAGCGCTTATCTTTGGCGGTCGGCATCAAGTAGAACAGTGGGCCAGCCGCCAAAATAAAAACACCTATAATAATAATCCACGACATATTCGAATCTCACTGTTGTTAGGTCATGCCAACGGCGGTATGGTCTGGCAAACCCGCAAGGAGATTGCAATGTCAGATTACCAAACCATCGTATTAGCGGTCGATCTTACAGAAGAATCGATCCAGGTTGCGCAGCGCGCATTAGATCTAGCTGGTGAACAAAGTCAGATCCACCTAGTGCATGTGATTGAGCCACTCAGTCTGGCCTATGGTGGCGACGTTCCAATGGATATGTCTTCCGTGCAGGAACAGATCCAAGAGCAAGCCAAATCGCATTTAAGCGAATTTGCGAACCAACTGTCCGTACCCAAAGACAATCAGCACCTCATATTCGGCAGGCCTGAAAGCGAAATTCATCGGGTCGCCGAGGAATGTGACGCCGACCTCATTGTAGTGGGCAGCCACGGGCGTCACGGACTTGCATTGCTGCTTGGCTCTACAGCCAACAGCGTGCTCCATGGCTCCCCCTGCGACGTACTTGCAGTTAGAGTTAGAGAACCTGAGCCGCAAGACTAGGGTAAAATTCCTTTCACAGATTAGTAGTATGTATGGTTGTTAACTCCGGCATTTTTTCGCGCGCAGGCTTCACATGTAACGCTGGCAATAAAACGCCATGAAGTACAAAAAGATAAGGCATTTGGCCGCCATGATCATTGGCGCAGCCTGCTTGCTGATGCCATTCGCTTTAATAGCCGAGCAAGCCAGCTTATTTGAGCAGCGCGCCACCTACCAGTCGGCGGTAGCAAATTACGCAGCGGGCAAAACCACCCAGGCCAACAAACAAGCCGAGCGCTTAGCGGATTATCCGCTCTACCCTTATTTGCAATATCACAAGCTGCGAGTTCGCCTAAACCATGCGAGTGGTCATGAGATGCAGCAGTTCATGAAAGATCACGTCGAACTGCCAGTAAGCCCGCTAATCTTCAACCGCTGGCTGAAAAAACAAGCGTCAAAACGCCGTTGGAAAACCTTCCTCAAATATTACTCAGGGTCAGAAAATACCGAACTACAGTGCTATTACTTACGCGCCCTTTACGCAACTGGACGCAAAACCCAAGCACTGGATCAAACCACAGCGCTATGGGTTTCACCAACCTCCCAGCCGAAAGCCTGTGACCCACTGTTTGCAACCTGGCGAACCACTTCCAGATTTAACGAAGATGTTGCTTGGCAGCGCCTGCACGCTGCGATCCAAAGTAATCAACGCACCCTCGCCCGTTATTTACTGCGCTTCTTCTCAGGTCAACGTAAGCGCGCGGCTGACGCTTACTATTTGCTCCATACCCAACCGATTAAAGTCACACGCTATGCAAGCTTCGCCAAAGATAACGAGAAGTATCGCCAAGTTATCCAGCACGGGCTGATTAAGTTGAGCAAGAAGCAGCCGGAAAAAGCAGCCGTTGCGTGGAAAAAATATAACAAAACTCATAGTTTCAGCGCATCCGCTAAAGCCAGCGTGGAAGAAAGAATTTTGGTTGGTCTTGCCATGGCCGACAAATTTCCCGCAGAACAAAATAGAACGTTGATCGAATCGCCTTACGCGATCGATGGTCTTGCAGAAGCGGCGCTAAAGAATGTGCGCTGGCAAGAGTTAAGTTATTGGATTAGCCGCCTGGATGAATCCGAGAGAAGCAAGCTGCGCTGGCAATACTGGTTGGCCAAGTCACTTGATATGACCTTTGAAGAAAACGCCATTGAGGCTCAGCAAAGTAAAGACATTTTTCTTAAGCTTGCCCAAGAGCGACAATATTACGGTTTTCTCGCTGCGCAAAAAATTGGCCAGCCTGGCAAGCTTAACGCCCAGCAACCTTTAGATACCGCAGCAGCGGTACTAAATAATTTAGCAATGCGCGGTGATGTGATGCGCGCGGTTGAGCTCTTTGCGGTAGGTGACGATTTAAACGGTCGTCGCGAATGGTACCAAGCGAAAAAAACCATGACGCCCGCCGAGTTACAGCAACTGGCGCACTTAGCGTTAAACATGGGCCGCTTGTTTTTGGCTATCCAAACAGCCAATTCCGCAGAAGCGTTCGATGATTTGGCGCTTAGATTCCCACTGGCCTTCTCGCCTTTATTTGATGAGGCGAGTCATAAAAACAATACGCAATCTAGCCTCCTTAGAGCAATTGCTAGGCAAGAATCTGCGTTTCAGCCAAGCGTAGTTTCTAGCGCTGGGGCCCAAGGGTTAATGCAGCTTATGCCAGCCACAGCAAATCTTGCCGCACGCCGTGCACGGCTGCCCAGAGTTGCGCCGGGCGACCTTAAGACACCAGCAAAGAATATTCCACTGGGCAGCTATCACTTAACCTGGCTGATCCAGCGTTATGACGGTCAGCGCCCGTTAGCCATAGCGGCCTACAATGCAGGGGAACATAGGATCGATAGATGGATCAAAGGAAAAGAAGGTGTTCCGATTGATATCTGGATTGAATCTATTCCCTTTAAAGAGACGCGCAACTACGTAAAGAACGTACTCGCCTTCAACGTGGTTTATGCGCACCTGCTGGGCAATCCAGTGGACGTTCTGCAAGATGCAGAAAAATTTGTTAGACCGCGATAAGCGGCCTAACTCAAAGCACCGCACCTTAGTAAATGCCTAACAAATATGATTGATATATGCGTTAACTTCCTCAATCGTCAGTTACAAGCAGACCCTAAGGGGATACTTACGCGCGCCGAGGCCTGCGGCATTAAGGGAATGGTAATGTGCGCTACAGACTTGGCAATGGTGGCTGACAATATTGCACTGTGCACAGACCCCATCGCTGGCAAAAACCTCCAATATCGGACCACCGCAGGGGTGCACCCCCACGATGCCAGTACCTGGCATTCCAGCAGCCAGGTACAACTGGCGGAATTCGCCAGCAATCCTTACGTTTGTGCAATTGGCGAATGCGGCTTGGATTTTAATCGCAATTTTTCCACTCAAGAGGCGCAAATTTTTGCCTTCCAAGAACAAATAGAAGTGGCAATTGAGGTGAACAAGCCGCTATTTGTCCACGACCGTGAAAGCCGAGGCCAAGTTCTAAAACTCCTCACGCCCAGCAACCTGCCACCCACGGTAATTCACTGCTTTACCGGCAGCGAGGAGGAGCTGAAAGGTTATCTAGAAGCTGGATTTTATATTGGCATCACGGGTTGGATTTGCGACCAAAAACGTGGCGAGCATTTACGCGCACTGGTTAAGCAAATACCCTTAGACAAATTGCTGGTAGAAACCGACGCACCCTTTTTACGACCGCAAAACGCACCCTTAGATTTTGCCAGCACTCATGGCATCGCAGCTAAGTGGAAAAAACGCAACGAACCGGCGTTATTAGGTTGGGTGATCGAAGAGATCGCCAAACAGCGAGAAGAGAGTGTTGAACAAATTACACAGGCCAGTAGCCGCAATGCAAAGCTATTGTTTGGTTTTACCTAAGACCAGCAATAGGTTCAACTGATGCCAACTTTGTCTCGCTCAGCTTAAATCCGCCCAGCTCTGAATAATTCTAAATATCTCTGAACAACTCTGAATATCTCTGAATAATTTGGGGCTACCGCTTAAAGTTATTGGCAGTTATGCTGCAGCCAGGTTTGCAGCGTTTGCGCATCAATAGGCGCACCGAGTTCTGCATCGCCTACTTTCAAAACCGGTATTCTTACGCCGTATGCTTCAACCAACGCATCATTCAAGGCTATGTCTACCGTGTTCAGCGTTATGCCCTGCATCGCGGGCATAGCAAACAGCATATCCAGTACCTCTTCACACAATGCACAGTGTTCAGTCATATAAAGGGTTAGGCTAGTCATAGGCATTGTTAACGCGCTGTTCTTGAACGCTGATGGTGCCACGGTCAATGCCTAAGAACCAGTTTCAACACAGCCATTACTGCTGCGGCAATCTTGACACTTAGTCAGGTGTCATTGAATGGCGGGCAAGGTAATATCTTTAAATGTATTACGCGCTCCGACTGACAGACAACCACGACCAAAATTCGTACCCCCTGCCACTACATGGTGAGGCGGCGTGGCAGCCTGTAGCAGAAACTCACAGCGCTACCCAGAATCGATGGCGGGCAACAATACCACTACCCGCTACCCCAAGTGGCCACATCCTTGTGCCTAGTTTTTCCATGCTCGGGGGCAATTATCAATATCAAGTAGCGCTCGTGGAGTGTAAAACCGGGCAAGCGAATCGACTTAACCCACTATTAACTGCGACAGAACACTTGGCCCAATGGCCACAAAAATGCTCTGACCTTAGTGCTGTGAGCGCACAAATAGATTGCTGGCATACACAAGACACCCTCACTGACACTCAGTTAGAGATCACAATTGAGTGCAAGTATCCACCCAAGAACTACCTTCTAGTCATAAGTATTCGCCAGATCTCTCTTTCCACCGAGTGCACAAACCCTACAAGCTTGGCCCTAGCCCAACCCGAGGCGCTGAGCCAAATGACCGCAGCACCCAAGCTGCGCAATAGAATATGTTCGCCGACCTCGCTGGCAATGGTGCATGCATCGCTGACCGGCAATATGGCCTTCGCGGAGATCGTTGAAGGATGCTATGACCCGGCCACCAAAGCCTACGGCAAATGGCCATTGGCAATTTACTGGGCCAATCAACTGAACTTAGTGGGTGCTGTAGAAGCGCTTGAGTCTTGGCAGGCGGTCACCCAAGTGCTGGCCGAGCAATGCTTAATTGTGTGCAGCATACGTTTTGCAAAAAACAGTCTTTCAGGCGCACCTCTTGAAACGTCTGCGGGTCACTTGGTTGTACTCTACGGCATTGATGCATCCGACCAAGCGCAGCCCTATGTGCTGGTCATGGATCCAGCGGGGAAAACACCGGAAGCGGTTCAACGCCGCTACAAATTGTCAGAGTTTTCCAGTGCATGGTTAGATCATCGTGGCGGGGCTTACATAGTGAACCACCCAACCGGAACAAATTAGTCTGGCTTTTACTAGGCCGAATTATTTTCGCAAAACTTTTGCCAACCATTTGTCAAAAAGGGGCCATACCCTCTAAACTTTGCCTCTCCTCAGATCTGACACTCGGTAACTTAGTTCATTGATGCAGCAATTTATTCGACATCTACTACTGACACTGGGATTCGCCCTGCTCACACTGGGGATTCTGGCATGGCAAACCATTAATTTTGATTTAAGCGGGCTGTGGTCGTTCACGGTCAATGGTTCCATTCACCCCATTGTCCCAACAGCGTTGGGCCTTGGCATTATTCCCTCCACCCTTTGGGAAATTGTGCTGCATCAATTTAAGGACCAGCATGGAGGTTGATAGTGATGTATTTCTCCGACGAGTATTGGCCAAGGATGAGTTAGAAGTAGTACGGCTAATGCGTGACAGCGAAGCGCTGCACCAGCCCTGGATACAGTCCCCCTCTTCATCCTTGCTGTTCCGACTTTATATGCAGCGAATTCGCCAAGAGGATTTTGAAGGATTTGCCATTTGTCGCCGCAGTGATGAAAATATTGTTGGCCTGATCAATGTAAACCACATTGTCCGCGGCACCTTCCAAAGTGCCTCACTAGGTTACTATGTAGGCGCATGCTATGAGGGCCACGGGTATATGCGCCA
>QXZU01000163.1:0-512 GCA_009886205.1 K189A clade bacterium
AAGGCAAAGATGCCCACTTTAGGAATAGCCGCCACAGATACGTTGAAACCCTTATAGAAGCCTGTTTTGGTAGTACTTACAGACACTGATGGGTCGGCACTAGACTGCGTCACAAAGCGCTCTCCTGATTTTTTGGTTGGGTTGGATTACAAAGAGTTAAACATCTACGGGTCCTCTATGCAAAGTGGGGGCCTGAGGCCAACACTATTTTGCGGCGTTACGATCTGCGGAGCGAAAGGCCTTACCCCCAATTGGTGGCTATTTTACTTCCCTAAAGGCAGGGTTGAATCAAACATTTGCTGGTATATTTTTTCGCCTTGGCATTGCTCCCGCTGACGAAAGTAAGCCAGCACTAAACGTCCATTGAGCAAAGGCTCGCCATAGAGCTGGTCTATCGCCAGAGTATATAGAATCAATTTCATCTATGAAGACAGGGGGTTTATGTTCTCTCCCAAGTTGCGAGCGGGTAGTTCAATTGTTCGTAAAGAGACAGATTTTTATAATTTCATGAG
>QXZU01000163.1:522-4199 GCA_009886205.1 K189A clade bacterium
TATCATCAGAGTATATAGAATCAATTCCATCTATGGGTGTGCGGGGTTTATGTTCTGACTCAAGTTGCGAATACACGGTGCGACTTTTTCGTTAAGCGACAGATTTTTATAATTTCATGAGGGTTAAAGAAATGCGAAGCAAGCTTTTAGGGGGCGTTGCGCTGATGTCAGTAATGTGGGTGGCTTCACCATTGCATGCCAGTGAAGGGCATCATGGTGCGTCTAGCTCATCAGGCGAGGCGAGTAAGAGGGTAGAGCACGCGAAAACCAATCAATTTTGGTGGCCTGAACAACTCAATTTATCGACTCTGCGCGACCACGACGCCAGCGCCAATCCGCTGGGTGAGGATTTTGACTACGCTCAAGCGTTCAATACTTTAGACCTAGCGGCGGTGAAAGCCGACATCAACGTGCTGCTGACCACTTCACAAGATTGGTGGCCTGCGGACTTTGGTAACTACGGCCCATTCTTTATCCGTTTGGCCTGGCACAGCGCGGGTACGTACAGAACGTTAGACGGACGCGGCGGTGCTGATGGCGGCCAAATGCGGTTTGACCCTCTCAACAGTTGGCCTGACAACGGCAATTTGGACAAAGCGCGCAGACTACTTTGGCCCATCAAGCAAAAATACGGTCAAAGCCTTTCTTGGGCAGACTTAATGGTACTTGCCGGTACAGTCGGTATGGAGAACATGGGTTTTCAAACCTTTGGTTTTGCTGGCGGTCGTGCAGACGACTGGGAACCGGATTTGGTTTATTGGGGGCCTGAAGTCACCATGCTCGCCAGTGAACGTCACGACAAAGATGGCAAGCTAGAAAAACCCTTGGGCGCGGCTCACATGGGCCTGATCTACGTTAATCCTGAAGGCCCGCAAGGCAAGCCCGACCCTGTGGGTTCGGCGAAAAGCGTGCGCGTGACCTTTGGGCGTATGGCAATGGACGATGAAGAGACTGTTGCGCTGATCGCGGGCGGTCATACCTTCGGCAAAATGCATGGTGCGCGCAAGAAGTCTTGTGTTGGGCCTGAGCCAGGTGCAGCGTCAATAGAAGAACAAGGCTTAGGCTGGAAGAACAGC
Organism: K189A clade bacterium; assembly: GCA_009886205.1. Taxonomy (GTDB): domain Bacteria; phylum Pseudomonadota; class Gammaproteobacteria; order Pseudomonadales; family Azotimanducaceae; genus UBA4421. The sequence continues at coordinate 1,599 of QXZU01000163.1, forward strand.
TGTGGCAAGGGCCATTCAGAAGACACAGTGACCAGCGGTTTAGAGGGTGCATGGACACAAGCGCCCACTCAATGGACCACACTGTATTTGCAAAATTTGCTTAACTTCGAGTGGCAGCAAACGCGCAGCCCTGCGGGCGCATTGCAGTGGATTCCAACAGACGAATCGCTCCACAGTGTGGTGCCTGATGCCCACGTGAAAGGTAAGTTTAATCCGCCTGTCATGACGACTGCGGATCTAGCGCTTAAGTACGATCCTGAGTACCGCAAAATCGTAGAGCGATTTTTGGCAGACCCAAATGAATACCGATTAGCTTTTGCTAAAGCATGGTTCAAATTGACTCACCGCGATATGGGACCACGGGTTCGTTACCTAGGCGATGATGTGCCTAGCGAGGTGATGATTTGGCAAGATCCGTTGCCTGCGGCCACCACCAAGCCTGTGAACGCTCGCCAGATTAAGCAACTGAAGAGATCTATCGCAGCAACTAACTTAAGCGTTGCAGATTTAGTGGGCACTGCATGGGCTTCTGCTGCGTCATTCCGTGGCAGCGACATGCGAGGCGGTGCCAACGGCGCACGCGTGAGCCTAGCGCCACAGAAAGATTGGGCAGTGAACCAACCGCAAAAATTGGCTCGCGTATTAGATGTGTTAAAGGGCGTACAGAGCGAATTCAATGACAACAACCTCAGGGGTCAAGTGTCGCTGGCTGACATTATTGTACTTGGCGGCGCAGTGGGCATAGAGCGCGCAGCTAAAGAGGCAGGCACTGACGTGTCGGTGCCATTTGTGCCGGGTCGTGTAGATGCGCTTCAGGAACAAACGGATGTTGTGTCTTTCGCTGTATTAGAGCCCGCCGCTGATGCATTTCGTAATTACTTCAATGTTAGCCAAGCGTATCGTTCGCCAGCTGAAATGATGGTAGACAAGGCAGATCAGTTGCGGCTAACCGTACCAGAAATGACTGTGTTGCTAGGCGGTATGCGAGTGCTTAATGCCAACACTGATGGAACAGCCCACGGCGTTTTAACCCAACGGCCAGGTACTCTAAGCAACGATTTCTTTCTGAATTTGTTGGACGGTACTCATCCTTGGCGCAAAGCAGCAACCGAAGGCGTTTACGAACGAGTTGATCCTGTGAGCCAGGATGTGCAGTTTACGGCCACCACCGTAGACCTCATTTTCGGTTCAAATTCCGAACTGCGGGCCATTGCCGAGGCGTATGCCTACGATGATGCAAGCCCGCGCTTTGTTGAAGACTTTGTTAGTGCTTGGACCAAAGTCATGCAGTTAGATCGCTTTGACCTTGAGAATAACTAATACCACTGCCAGAGGCCGATTACTTAATCGGCCTCTATGTAGTGTTTAGTTGACGGTTATAAAACTCCTCGCGTTCTGCGAGGAGTATCTTTAGAGATACGCCCAGATAAAAATTCACCCGTGCGCGCTCCGTATGAGAAAAGCGTCTAGTCTAGTGTTATCGGGTCCAACTCTGTGCCTGGCGGGTAGTTGTCGGCAATCTGGTACATGCCGTCGACTGTGATCTTTGACACGATCGTCATAACGCCCTCTGCGCCAACTTCAATCGGGCCTAGGTCTGCAATTGCGCAACGGCTTTTGTTCATTGGCGCGTCGAGTACTGTAAGTACAAGTCCATTTTCTCCTGCCTCCAAACCCAGTTCGGCAAGGGTAGACTTGAGCATACCTCCGTGTGCTTCAAAAACCACTGTGCCTTGGAAACGCATAGCGCCCGTTGCGCTCCCATCCGCTGCTATAGTCAGATCGCCGCCAGGCTGAGCCATGAAGACAAATGTGCCCTCTTCGGTGCGGGTTGCGCCATCACTTAAGGTTATTGAACCCTCTGCAGCCTCCACGTAACCCCTAAAGCTAGATTTCACGCCCCATGTTAATTTGTTAAAGCTCATTGATGTTTCCTTTGCGGCAAAGCTATAAGCATGGCGCAATCCCCTATCAATTGCATCACCGCTGCAAACCGGTGCAATAAATAGGAGCGAGATTTCTCGCGCTCATCGCACTTGTTCCATTCTGCCTGCATGTCTTCCGGTATCTGGGTCACGTTGTCCGCTTTATGTTATTCGCTTCACAGTGTCTGCTTCACAAAGAGTAGACATAAGTCGTGTTCAAATAGGCGTTTTAGCGTAGCCAGTTTGCACGTTCAAGGTTGGTTGTTCGGGCGATGGCATAAGATTTTTCGATTTGGCTTTGCCTAACAGCAAAGAGAGCAGGGTAGGTCAGTGGCAACCCAAAAACTTCTCTGACATTGCTGCTAAGTCTAGGTCTTGCGCGTGTCGTCGCGCAAAGCTCAATACAATAAAAAAGGGTGAAAGAGCATGCCGGAAGGGCCAGAGATTAGACGCGCTGCGCTGCGTATTGGCAAAGTTCTAAATGGTAAAGAGACCCGCAGCGTGACGTTCTCACAGCCTCACCTACAACGTTTTAACAACGCGCTTAGTGGCGAGACGGTGATGGACGTAAGTAGTCGCGGTAAAGCCATGCTGACCCACTTCAGCAATGAGTTGACCCTCTATAGCCATAACCAGTTATACGGGCGGTGGTATGTGGTGAAGCGCGGTAAGCAGC
>QXZU01000164.1 GCA_009886205.1 K189A clade bacterium
TCTTGTGCTTCTCGGCGAATACTTGGGCTGCGTAGGTGAACATATCTACCCCGGCTTGGGCCATTGCACCCTTGGGCAGCGCCTCTGGGGAGGTATGCAGAATTTCTGTGAGTTCGTAGAGTTTGCGACCATCTTCTAGCGGAATTCCCATGAGGTCGGCGATGACTGCTGAGGGTAATTCGCCAGCCACGGTTGCAACAAAGTCTGCTTCGCCACGTCCTTTGGGCAGGGCATTGATAATGTCCATTGTCAGTTCTTGAATGCGCGGACGCAGGTCTGCTGCTGGACCCCGCGTAAATTCTCGGCTGATCAACCTGCGAAATTGGGTGTGTTGAGGTGGGTCCATCATCAACATCATTTTATGCTCGCCGTCGAAAGCCAGCGCAGTGCCGGTTTCTGGGTCGGTGATCATAATGGTGGGCTCAGAAGAGAAAGTTTTTGGGTCGCGACCACTGTTGGCCACATCGTCAAACCGCGTCAGCGCCCAAAAGCCTGCGCCGCCTGGTTCTTCGTGCCAGTGTACTGGGTCATTTTCCCGCAGCCAGTCGTACTGATCGTGGGGGTGGCCGTTGGCAAAACTTTGGGGGTTGAGTAGGTCGATGTGCATTTAGCTATGCTCCAACTGGGTAGATTCAGTGTCTATTTATTTTTTCTATTTCTTTGCATTTATGCAGCGCGCTGCCGTCTCAGCAGATGACATGTAACGCGCAATGTGACGTCTTTGCAGGCGAGAGTATGCGTTTTGCAAGTGCGACGACTAAGCCCCTTCAAACAGCCTTTTAGGGTTGTCGATAAACAGCATGTCTATGTCGGCTTGCGTTGCGCCCATTTGCAGCAGTTCAGGTATGACCTGCCTGTGCATGTACAAATACTGGTCTGGGTTGCTGGCGGTGAACGCATGCTCGGCAGGTATACTGCCATCGGCTTGCTCGTTATGAATATGCAGGCAAATACAGTCGTGGGAAGGGCAGAGGCGCTCTGCATAGCCCATGTCCATCAATCGCTTTAGCGTCACGGTGCGCATGTGCGGGCTAACCAGCCGTCCGGGGTATCTGTCCAAGCCGAGGAAACAGCCTTGATCCAAAATCCATTTGAGATAGTCGGTATCGGTGGTGTCGTTGCTGTGGTCAATTTTAACGCGGGTAAGGTCTACGCCTTCTTCGCGAAAAATCTCAATCTGCCGCGTAGCCACATGTCCGGTTGGATACGAGTGCACCATGATAGGCACGCCGGTTTGTAGGTGGGCTCTAGCCACTGCTCGGGCCATGGTTTCTAGTGGTGGGGTGACCCCCTCAAAATCTGCCGCGCATTTAAGCATGCCCGCCTTGATGTCGGTGCCTCGAAAGCCTTCATTAATGTCGCGGATAAATTCATCTGCCATTTGGTTGGCACCGACCCCCAACATAAATCTGGGTACATCTAACCACCAGCCGGTAACATTGATGAGGTTTACCCCAGACTCAAAAGCCACATGGCGCAGTAGTTCTGGGTCACGGCCAAGGTCGAAGGTGGTGGCATCCAACAAAGTATTGATGCCCGCGGCTTTGGCCTTTTTCAGGCAAGCAATGGCGCGTTCCTCGCGGTTTGGACCCAGCAAATCAGGATAGCTTTTAGACAATCCGCTGGCCGCCACCATGACATGTTCGTGCATTAGGGTGAAGCCAAGATCACTGCTGTCTATGGGTCCTAAGACGCTATTGATTTGAGTCATTTTGGCGCTCCCTGATCTATGTTGAGACTGGTCTTAGTGAATGGTCCAATTGGCCAGTCTTATTGAATAGGTGTCATCTTAATGGTGAAGTTTTGGTCTTCTGCAGTCACACCGGAGACTTCAAATTCATTGTCAGCAGGGCGGCTGTAGGTCAATTGCTTAAGGCCACCGGGACTTGCTGCTTTAAAGGTCACTGTGTGTTCACCACTTTTGTCCAAGAGCATTTTTTGCGCTGGTGCTAATGGCGCAAAGCCTGGTCCCCATTGCTGTAGGTGCAGTACCAGTGTGCCTTCCATTTCCTGAATATTAACGATCTCAACCATGCCGGTGCCGCCTGGCGTGGTCAGTCGCACGAGGGAGGCTATGCTGCCTGATTTCGCCTGAGTCCAGTTTTCTTCTAAGGTTCCCGGTCCCATTGCGCCACTCCAGTTGCCTGTCATCCAAGATAAGTTGGCTATGCTGGTTTTTTCACTTTGCAGGTGACCGTCGGCCAGAGATATTTGCGACATAGCTGACGCCATGAGCGTGATTAGGCCAAGAATTAGAGTGCGCATAGAAGTTTCCTAGTAGTTATTTTTATGAAAGTTTGGCGGTAAAGCTGAAGTCCTGCTAGCAATAGTTCCCCCCAAACCCGTCAGGAAAGCTAAACGACGCAGGTTGATTTAGCAACAAGCATCGCTGTTGCTTAGCGCGGCGTAGCTATGGCGATTACTACTGTGCGTGACTGTCAGTTCCATAGGAAATAAGGCTACAATCTTCCCTTACCACATTATTAGGAGAGGGTGGCCATGTTATCGAAAGCGGACGATTACCCAATACACCAAAATCCAGAACCCATTGCCTATGCTGGGCAAAGCCGTAATTTCTATGACCGCTATTTCTTCAATGGCTATCACAAAGAAGAGGATCTGTTTTTTGCGCTGGGTATGGGCATTTATCCCCAACTAGATGTTATAGACGCAGGGTTTTCCCTCATTCGTAATGGCGTGCAGCACAACTTGCTGTCCTCCCGCGCGCTGGGTATGGAGCGCATGGATACCCAAGTTAAGGGCATTTCTGTTGAGGTGGTGGAGCCACTGAACCAGCTGCGTATTTCGATTGATGCGCCGGATGAAGGTATTGAAGCGGATCTGCTCTTTGTGGGTCGTGCACCTGCCCAAGAAGAGCCACGTTTTACCCGACGCAACGGCGCGCAGATCTTTATGGACTACACACGGCTCACGCAAAATGGCACATGGGTGGGGTGGATTAAGCATCAAGGCACGTTGATTAACGTTACGCCTGAAAATTGGTTAGGCACTCGAGACCGATCTTGGGGTATTCGTCCTGTTGGTATGGCAGATGCGCAGGCTAATCCACAGGGCGTGGCAATGAGCCAGTTTTATTGGCTTTGGGCGCCTATTAATTGGCCGGATGCCGTCAGCCTTTACCACCTTAACGATGATGTGGATGGGTTTCCGTGGAATACCGATGGCGTGTTTATACCGCTTGGGGCCGATGCGAATGCAGAAGAGCATGCAGAAACCATGCGCAAGGTGTCTTCAAATCTGACTTTTATCCCAGGCACCCGTCATGCGGCTAAAGCTGAAATTCAGTTTCAGCGCAGAGGCGGCGGCCTTGTTGATATAACCATGACCCCACGGTTTCATTGGTATATGAAAGGCGTTGGTTACGGCCACCCAGAATTCCCTCATGGGCTTTACCACGGTGGTCCTGCTTCTATGTATGAGGAGTATGTGCTCAGTGAAGTTGATGACGCTATGACCCTGCATATACAGGCTATTTCAACTGTGACCATGACTGGGGATTTGGGCGAGCGTGAAGGGCATGGCGTGTTAGAGCAGTTGATAGTTGGGCCGCATAAGCCATCTGGGTTTAAAGAATTGTTAGATATGGCGCCCTAACCAAGGACTGTTTGCTGTGCCTCTATTCTTAATGGGGCGCGGTACCTTAGCCGTGCAAATCTCAGTTGGGCAGCCTAACTAGGCAGTGTGGGCTTGTCGCCAATCACTCCGTCTACCGCTAACTTTTCCAGTTCCGCGTCACTCAATCCTAAAATGCCCCCTAACACTTCCCCATTATGTTGGCCCAAGGTCGGTGCAGAATTTTGCAATGGCGATGGGTCAGGGCCGTTGCGGAAAGGTAATGAGGGGTGCGGTTGGCTGCCCACAAATGCGCGGTCTAACCACTGCATATAGCCTCGCGCTTTATGTTGCTCATCTTCTAACAGGTCTATGCCATTGCTTAACGTAGCAGCGGTAATGCCTAAGCCTTGCAGTTGCTTCATGAGCGCTGAGCTTTTTTGCTTTGCAGTCCATTGGGCCAGCGTGTTGTTCAGGGCATGTCGTCGCTCTAAGCGATCTGTTAGGGCACCAAACCCACTCAATTCAGTGCACAGGCCTTGTAAAGCGTGCCACTGAGCCTCGCTCATCACTTGAATCAATATCCATTGATCATCCCCCTGGCAGGGATAAACGCCATGTGGCGCAAAGTCTGGGTGGTCGTTGCCTGTTCGTGGCGGCGGCGAGTTGTGCACTGACTGATGCAAAACACCCTCAGCGCCCAGGGGTATAAGACATTCCACCTGACTCAAGTCCACAAATTGACCCTGTCCAGTTTTCTGTTTGTGCCACAGAGCGCTGAGTAATGCCGCCGTACCATTTAGGCCGCCGATGGCATCGCCCAAAGCTACATGCTGCATGGCAGGCGGTTGGTGAGCACTGCCGGTGAGGTGCGGTAGTCCGGATGAATGTTCTACAGTGGAGCCGTAGGCGCGGTAATTCGCCCAGGGGCCTGTGCTACCGAAGGCGGGCATGGAGACCATGACTAACTCGTTGTTCACCGCTTTGAGGTGGGGGTAGTCGAGTTTTAACTTTGGCAGAACTGAGCCAGAGTAGTTTTCTATTACTGCGTCGGCTTTGGCAACCAAATCTAATAACAGTTGACGGCCTACCGGGATTTCCAAATCTAACGTAATGTCTAACTTGTTTCGATTCACCGAAAGATAGGGCAGGGCTTTTTCCGCGCCGTTGTCTGCGATCCACTCTGGGGTAGCCTCCCAACTTCGCCACCAATCAAAGTGTGTGCAACTTTCTACTTTGATGACTTGAGCACCCATGTCTGCCAAATTTCGTGCCGCCAATGGACCAGCCCAGCCCATAGATAAATCGATAATGCGTAGGCCGTTGAGCAGTTTTTCTGTACTCATACTTTGGCCTCTGTCATGGCTGGGGTGTCTTCGCCGAGGGCTGCCACTCTGCCGCCAAAGTGTGGTGGGGTAGCAAATAGGCGAAAAGGTATTGAGGGGGCAAGGAACGTTGTGTCATCCATAGAAATCGAACTGAATGCCTGCCTGCTGACATATTGGTCCACGGAAAACAGTTCTTCCATGGTTGGCACCCGGGCCAGCGGAATGCGCATTGCTTGGCCTTTGTGGAAAAGTGCCTCCGCGCTATAAGAAGCCAGGGCTTCAATGATGGCGGGTTCCAACAGGTCAGCGGACGCGAGGCGATTAACGCTTGCGTTGAAAAAATCCACATCAATAAATTCGTCTAAAGATAAAAGTTCGCAAAACGAGCGCCACTGCCCCGGCGTTAGCGTGGTGACACCGAGCCAGCCATCTTTGCATGGCCATATTCCCAGCGGGTAAGTGGGCGGAAACTTATTAATGCCCATGCGCGGTGGCAGCGGATTTTCGTTAAACGCATTGATCGCCATTAAATCCGTAAGACACATATTGGCCTCAAAAATACTGTTGTCTAAAGCGAAGGGCTGCGTGAGGTTGCCCATCAGCTGCCCTAACAAATGACCTAGCGCGCCATTGAAGGCGCTGAGGCCGCCGACTATTTGCGCTTGTACGCCATTGGGAATGATCGGCGGGCCATCTTCCTCGCCAATGCCTTTCATGAGTCCTGTAAGTGCCTGAATTACACCGTCAGAGCCTTGGTATTTTGTGTATGGGCCGCTTAGCCCAAACCAGCTAATTGCACAGGTGTTTGCGTGGATGCCGGACAGACTGGTGGTGCTCGGTAAGGTTGCTGGGTCATAAACAATAAGGTCGGCTTGGATGACCGCTGGCTCTGCTGTTAGGTCATAATGATTGCCCACAACACTTGCCTTGTTGCAGTGCAAGTAGCCGTGCATCGCACTGAGGGTTTCGCCACCCTGGGCTTTGGGCAGAAGGGGCTTGAGTTGGCGCGTAGGGAAGCCTTGAGCAGGCTCCACATTAGTCACGCTAGCGCCGTAATCTGCGAACAGCTTGCAGGCATAACTTGTGGCCACAGTGCCGGATATGTCGGCAACGTTCAGTCCATCAAAGGGCTTTGTCTGCGCAGTATCTGTTTGCTGCATGGCTAAATCTCGCTAAAGGGTCTTGAGCCAGTCCAATATATAGTCATTAGTCGCCTCTGGTGCCTCTTGTTGGGTCCAGTGGCCTGCACCGGGAATCAGCGCGTTGGTGCGAAGGTCTTTTACATGCGTAGGCATATTTTCTAGGGCCACGGCGGCCATCATAATTACGCCGTCTCTATCTCCTGCAACAAAAAGTGCAGGCTGGTGAATTTCAGTAGGCGCACCCTCGGTCAGCGACCAGGTCAAATTATGGTTGCGGTAGTAGTTGAGCGGACCACGAAAGCCACTGTTGGTAAATTCATTTACGTAAAAGTCTAGGTCTGCGTCACTCAGCCATGGACCCATCTTGTCAGGATCGGGTAAATCCGAGAGCAAATCTGCGTCAGCAGGCTTTTCGGTGATTAAACCGATGTCCATTTGGCCGCTGGCCATATGATAAAACTTGCGCAGGCTGACGCGCACGTTGGCCTCTAGCTCTGCCTCGCCTACACCGGGTTCTTGGAAGTAGAGCTGGTAAAAGAATTTGTCTTTGAATATCGCTTTCAGCATATCCAATGGTGGTACTTCAGCCCGAGGACTAAACGGTACGGAAAGCGCGCCAACAGCAGTGACTTTATCCGGGTGGTTGAGCGCGCAACTCCATGCGGTAGGCGCCCCCCAGTCGTGGCCAATAACAATGGCGGTCTCATAACCCAGGGCTGGGATTAAGCCAATAATGTCGTTAACCACTTCCACTTGGTTGTAGCCGTCAATAGCTTGGGGTTTGTCGCTGTCACCATAGCCGCGCATGTCGGGTGCAACCACGTGGTAACCCGCCTCAGCCAAAGGCGCAAACTGATGTCGCCATGAATACCAAGATTCTGGAAAGCCGTGCAGTAGCAAAATCAATGGGGCGGTGGCGTTACCTTGCTCTGCGATATTCAGTTCAATACTGTTTGTAGCAATGCGGCGCTGGCTTATGGCCGGAAATAAATTAGATGCGGTCACGACATATTCTCTTGTTATTCAATGACCAAATAGAACCACGGGTCTTATTGCGCCGCAACCTTGCAAAAGCCCAGCAAGTGATGAAGGGGATTGAAGGTGCTTAGGGGGAAACGCCGGAATGAGGTATGGGCTTAGGAGGTGGAGCAGAAAGCGTTGTAAAAACCGCCAAAGGAAATGCCAAAGATGAAGGGTTAACTCTATGGCCAGTCTGGTTGTCGGCGCCAAAAAATTTGGGGTAACGTTTGTTGCGTGCTGGGCTAAGTACTTTACCTAGCCCAGAAGCAAGAAGACCTAGTTTTTAATCTACGTTAGTCGCTGCACTGTTTTAGTCTTTCCCATACAACGTCACAACACACGCGCCACCAAGGCCTAGGTTGTGTTGTAGGCCGTGTTTAGCACCTTCTACTTGGCGAGCACCAGCGTCGCCGCGAAGTTGCCAAACAAGCTCCGTACATTGCGCCAGACCAGTGGCACCCAATGGGTGTCCTTTTGACAATAAGCCGCCTGACGGGTTGGTTACAACTCGGCCGCCGTAGGTGTTTTGGTCGTCGCAAATAAATTGCTCTGCGGTACCTTCGCCAGTTAAGCCCAGTGCCTCATAAGTGAGCAGCTCGTTTGCGGTGAAGCAGTCGTGCAGCTCACAAACCTGAACATCCTCTGGGCCAACGCCTGCCTCTGCGTAGACTTTTTCCGCCGCTGATTTAGCCATGTCGTAACCTACTAGCTTGCGCATGGAGTGATCTTCCAATGTGCTCGGGAAATCAGTGGTCATTGCTTGAGCTTTAATACGGATGACGTTATTTAACCCATGCTTTGCAGCAAACTCGTCGCTGCAAATCACCGCAGCGGCAGCGCCACAGGTAGGTGGGCAGCACTGGTAACGGGTTAACGGGCCATAGATGTGTGGGGACTCCATCACTTCTTCTAGGGTCAATTGGTTGCGGAATACCGCGTATGGGTTATTTGCCGCATGGCGTCGTGCTTTCACTGAAATCTTCGCAAAAGTAGACATCTCGGTGCCGTATTGGTCCGCATACTCGCGTCCTGCGCCTCCAAAATACTGGGCTGCATCAGGTGCGCGGCGATCGGTGTCTTGCATAGACTTACGTTCTTTGAAAAAGCGCTTCATTGGGCTTGGCCGATCGCTGAATACTGCGCCTAGTGCGCCAGGGACCATTTGTTCAAAACCCAGTGCTAAGGCACAGTCTACAACCCCTGATTGCACGGCTTGGCGCGCCAAGAACAGTGCAGAGGAGCCCGTGGCACAGTTGTTGTTGACGTTGATGATCGGCACGCCAGAAAGACCTAAGCCATAAACTGCGGCTTGTCCTGCGGTGGAATCACCGTACACGTAGCCCACATAAACTTGACCTACTTTAGAATAGTCGATGCCTGCATCTTCTATCGCTAACCGTGCGGCAGCTTCGCCCATAACTGGATAATCGTCACTTGCACCTGGCTTGGTGAAAGGAATCATTCCTACGCCTGCAACATTAACGCCCATAACCCTTCTCTCTTATATGTGGATAATTGAAGCCAGATATTAAGCCACAGCGCAGCCTATCGCCAAGCCCCATTGGGCGTGAATTGCTTTGGATGAGTTGAGGCTAGTCGGTGCCAGTGGTAATTGGTTATCTTTTGGGTGGGTTAGCGATACCCTCTCCACCGTGGAGCGGTGCTTTAGCGGTGCTTTAGCGCCCTTTATCTGTGAGTTAGTGGCCATCAAATGGCAATATGAAACGCTATCAGCAGCCTCAAACTGGCCCTATCTTTTAGATTCACGGGTCGTTTGCTAACGAATTGGATTTAAAAATATGCAGCCGATTTTTTTTGATTTAGATGGCACTTTGACCGACCCCAAAGAGGGCATTACTGGGTGTATTCAATATGCTTTGGAGAAGCTCGGCGAAACGGCTCCCTGCAAAGACGAGTTGACGTGGTGTATTGGCCCATCGCTCATCCATAGTTTTGATATTTTGGTTGGTGCTGAGCGCTCAATACAGGCCGTAGAGTTTTATCGTGAACGCTTCAGCACGGTGGGTCTTTTTGAAAACATCCCGTATGCGGATATTGCGCATGTGCTTGGCACGTTGAAGCGCGCTGGGCACCCACTGTTTGTGGCCTCCAGTAAACCTTTAGTCTTCGTTGATCGAATCCTTAAACATTTCGATTTATTCGACTATTTCCAAGCCACCTTTGGTTCCAATTTAGACGGTACTTTGGCTGACAAGTCTGAGCTGTTGGCCCATGCGTTGAACACCACAGGGTTCGTAGGCTCAGATTGCTTAATGATTGGCGACCGCATGCACGATGCCCTGGGTGCCGCCAGTAATGGCATGGATTTCATTGGTGCACTTTATGGGTATGGCAATGCGGAAGAGTACCAGCAACATGGGTTTAGCCGCTGGGCTGAAACCCCAAGAGATTTGTTAGACTTAATTGGGTCTGAGTGAAAAGCGCTGAGTGACAGGCTATGAGTTTTGGGCGATCTCTTCATGATTTTGAATGACCCGTTCTATCACAACAGCTAAAAAGGCTTCAGCAAATGCTGGGTCTAAATCATGCTGTAACGCCAATTCGGTTATGCGCTGATATTGCTTTGCTTCGCGATCAGTGTCTTTAGCCGGTAAATTGTTTGCAGCTTTGTATTCGCCAACTTGGTTGGTGATTTTAAATCGCTCTGCGAGTTTAGCGATAATCGCGTTATCTATGTCGTCGATTTTTGTTCTTAGTTCGTCTAACGGTTCCACGCTTCTTCCTTGCTAAATTGCTAGCCCCTAGATCTTCGGGAGTAATTTGATCTAGCGTATTTTGAGAGTTGTTTTAGCGCATGAGGGCAAATATACATCGCGCTTACAATTGCTATCCGGGCCGGTTAGTTCGGCCCTGGAATAAGTGGCTTGGCCGAATGGCCTCGTACTCTGCCAACACTGGGGCGAACTCTTCTGGGGTGCTTGCATGAATGATAATGCCGTCTGCACCGGCGCTGAATTGATCTACCCATCTTTGCGCGCAGGTTTTTGCATTGCCTACGGCGGCAGGACGCCAACTTTCTGGTATGAGTTTTTCTATGCTTTCTAGTTCGTCAAGCGTGGCGACGCTGTCTATGGCTCCCTTCATGCCAGCAACTACCGGCGCCTCTCTAAACTTGCGTAGGATCTCTGTGTCCCAGCCATTGACGCCCACTAACAACTCGCCATAGCCTTTGATTTGTAGGTAGGTTGCTAGGCGCGCCACAATGAGCTTCAGGTAATGAGCGTCGCTGACATCACAGGCCGTTGCAAACACTGACCATAGTTTGCCTCCGCTTTTATGCGCCTGGGCTTCGCCGGCGCGAAAATTGGCAACGGCATTGCTAAGCGCTTGATCGCTCATGAACGTGTGCAGGTGCGCGCCATCGTAAATGCGCCCTGCATTTTCTAAACTCTTCGGGCCAAAGCCTACGTATAAAACCGGAATGTCTTCATCTACATAGTGCGCCAGTTGCAGTGCGTGGTATTGGCCCAGTTCACTGTCGTGATTCATTACGGTTTCACCGCGCCAAAGCTGTCGCAGTAATTTGATAAAGGCCTCTTCACGGGCGTAAGTTGGAAAATCCACATTCATCGCCTGCCAACGCAATTTCACGCCTTTGGCCAAGCCTAAACTGAACCGGCCTTGAGATAGGCTGCTTAAGGTTGAACCCATAGAGGCGGTGATGACCGGATGGCGTGTGTTGAGGTTGGTACCCGATGTACTGATGAAAATTGAATCTGTCACGGCAGCCACGGCACCGCAGACTGCGGCGATTTCTTTATAGTCCGCGCGCTCAGAAATCATTATTCCGCCAATGCCTAACGCTTCTGCATCTTGGGCCTGATTCAATATGTCTCTCGGCGTGCGGGTGTGTCCTGGTAAGCCGTAAAAGGCCAGTTCAGGAAATTTTGATGTGTGGTTTGGGTGCATGAATTTGCCAAATAAGTTTAGGGTCGAATGCTGTGCATGTACGGATTAAGGAACGTGCTGGTTGGATCTACGCTGTCGCGTACGCGCCACCAATCGCTCCAGCGTGGGTGTAGGTCCGCCATCTGCTGTCCGTCTAAATAGTTCACTTTGCCCCAGTGTGGCTTGCCGCCGTGGGCTAAGAAAATTTCTTCGCAGGCGCGGTAGTAGGCTTCGTCTGGTTCATCAATACCTTGGTGTACGGATATGGTCACGGTAGGGCGTTGGTAGGCGGTAGATAGCCAAACATCGTCCTGGGCGAGGGTTCGGTATTCAACCGGCCAACTGACGTCGGTGAACGTATCAGCTAACAGTTTTTGGATATCGTTCATACAGGCGGTGCCAGATTCTGCTGGCACACTGTATTCCATCTCAGTATGTTTATGTGGCCGATGGTTGGGCAACACCTCATAACTCCAGCCGTGGCGTTGACCCTCGCCACCCAGCGGGTACTGGCCGGGTTCCGTAGTTTCGTTAATCACCTTAACTTGGGCAGTATCCGTGCGCGGGTACCAAAAGAATTCGCAATGTCGGTTGTCGGCAATATAACCCTCTAACTCTTGGAGTAGGGTGCTTAAGGGTGTTTGCCAAGTTTTCTCAACCAAGCGAAAAGAGGGGTTAAGCGCAAGCTGTAGCCGAGTGATAATGCCAAAGGCACCTAGGTGCAGGCGGCTTGCTTGCCACAGTTCCGAGTTTTCGGCAGCAGAGCAATCTACCAAGCTGCCGTCTGCTAACGCCAACCTTGCGCCAACGACGCGGCTGCTGAGGTTTTGCAGTGTGGCACCTGTGCCATGTGTACCGGTGGCTGTAGCGCCAGATATACTTTGTTGGTCTATGTCGCCTTGGTTGGGTAGGGCTAGGCCCACTTGATGCAAAGCATTGCCCAAACTAAAGATGCGGCTGCCGCCCCAGACCCAGGCTGTATTAGAGGCCGAGTCGCTGGAGATGACGCCAGACAAACCAAGGGTGTCAACAATAACGTCATTATTGCCAACCAAGTCTTGGTGACTGTGACCACCACCTACAGCGCGCAGGCTTTGGCCTGCTTGGCTGCATGCTAGTGCCAAAGATGCTGCTTGATCTTCTGAGTACACATGGGTCAGTTGTTGGGGCTTATGTTTAAGTCTGCCCGACCAGTTATGCCATTGAGCCATATCGGTTTCCGTTTTGAACTGTTATTTTTTTGCTGTTACTTTTTTGTGACTACTTTTTTGCGACTACTTTCGTGTTGGCGGCGGCTTGCTATTACTTGCCCGTGAACACTGGTGTGCGTTTGGCCATAAATGCCGCCACTGCTTCTTTGTGGTCTTTAGTTGACGCACAGCGCATTAGGCGGTCTGCTTCCATGTTAAGCGAGGCGCGCAGGTCGCAACCGGTCGCGGCGTTAATATTCTCTTTCATGTAGCCCAGCGCTATTGGCGGGCCAGATGCGATGTGTTTGGCCAGATTCATGGTTTGCGTTAAAAAATCTTCATCCGGCACTACTTGATTGAAAATGCCTAGGGCCAGGGCTTCGTCTGACTGCACGCGTCGTGCTGTGTAAAAGAGCTCTTTGGTTTTAGCAGGCCCCACCAATTGGTTGAGTAACCAGCTACCGCCGTAATCACCAGAAAAGCCGATGTTTCTATAAGCCGTGGTGACAAATGCTGAGGCTGCGGCAATGCGAATGTCGCAGGCCAGCGCAATGCAAAAACCTGCGCCTGCTGCTACGCCCGGTAGTGCGGCGATAGTGGGTTTGGAGTGTTCAAACAGCCTAGGGGTCAATGTGTCATGTTTATGTTGCAGTGCACGGGTGCGTTCTTGAATGGTGGGTTTGGGCGCATCAGGGTCGGCGTTGCCTGCGCCCATGCCGCCGATATCGCCGCCTGCACAAAATGCGGAGCCGGCACCGGTGATGACAAGACAGCCCACATCTTGGCGAGTATCCAGATCAAGCAATACCTGCCGTAGCGCAGGTGTTAGGTTGTCGGACAAAGCATTACGCTTTTCTGGTCGATTTAAGGTGATTGTGGCCACGCGATCTTCAATGTGGCAAAGCAGTTCGTCGGTACCTGTATCTACAGTTAAGCTCATATTTACTCCCCAGTTTTTCTCTTCGTCTTACTATTAGTTTTGCTATTAATTTTGTTATTCGTTTTAGCCGCAATGCTGACTGCGATGCTAGTGCGCTTAGATATGCCCTTGGTCTTTTAGGGCCGCTTGCGCCTCAGCGCTGTAGCCGATTTCCAGCAATATGTCTTGAGTGTGGCTGCCTACCTCACCGCCGGGCCAAGTTGTAGCGCCGGGCGTGATCGAAAGCTTTGGCAGTATTGCAGGTATTTTCAGCGTGCTGTCTGCCATGCCATCTTGACCCTTGATCTGCACCTCTTCAAACATTTCTCGAGCCTGGTAGTGCGGGTCGTCAAAGGCGTCCTCGATACTAAAGATCGGCCCTACTGGCACATCTACCTGTTCAAGGCAGGTAATGACCGTGCTCGAGGTGTTTACGGATGTCCATGCCGCAATGGCATCGTCTATGGTTTGTTGTTGAATCACGCGGCCGGGATTTTTTTCTAGCGCTGGGTCTTCTGCTAGGTCGCCACGGCCAATGGCCTTCATTAACCGCACATAAATGGAATCGCCGTTGCCGCCAATGACCACGTGTTTGCCGTCTGCGCAGAGGTAGGTATTGGTGGGCACGATGCCGGTTAGGGTAGATCCTGCGGGCTCTCGAACTGCGCCGCCGCCGTCATACTCAGGCACAATGCCTTCCATTAAATTGAACATAGACTCGTACAGGGCAACGTCTACTACTTGACCTGCGCCTTGTTCTTCGCCGAGATTGGCCTTGGTATTTTTTTTCGCCATCAGTGCCAGCAATATACCGATGACCGCGTGTATGCCCGCCACGCTGTCACCTAAACTCAGGTTGGGGCGTACGGGTACTTCGCCGGGAAAGCCATTGATGTAGCGAAAGCCGCTGAAGGCTTCGGTGACCGAAGCATAGCCGGGCTTCTTGCTATAAGGTCCAGTCTGGCCATAGCCAGATATACGCGTATAGATAAGATCTGGATTGGCGGTTTTTACGTCTTCCGGGCCAAGGCCCCACTTTTCCATAGTGCCGGGCTTAAAGTTTTCGATCAGCACATCTGCTGTGTCGATGAGTTGGCCGAGGATTTTGCGACCCTGAGCCTCACGCAGATTCACCGTTACCGACTTTTTGTTTCTGCCCAAGCTGCGCCACCAGTAGCCGGTGCCGCTTTCATCTAATAGGCGCCAGTTGCGTATCGGGTCGCCACTGCCCGGCGGCTCAACCTTAATTACTTCAGCGCCGAAGTAGGCGAGCATTGTGCCGGCAAAGGGGCCTGCTAAAAGCTGGCCCACCTCAATAACTCGAATGCCATCTAATGGACGCGGGTTGGTCATTTACTGGGGTCCTTAGCCGCGCTGTTACGCTGTACGTTACGGAACGGTCCTTCATCAAAGCGGGGTTCTTTGGGCAATCCTAAAACCCGCTCGGCGACAATATTGCGCTGTATTTCGTCAGTACCCCCAGCAATAGACACTGCTGGAACTGAAACCAATATTTCTGCAACAACACCATCGTGCACACTGTTTGGACCGGTGAGCAGAGCGTCGTTGGCGCTGATGTTGGTGTGCACACGAGCGGCAAGGCGCGCTATTTCACTGGCCGCCAATTTGCCTAGTGATCCTTCTGGTCCCTGTGGCTTGCCAGCTTTTTGTGCGGCTTTTGCGCGTTGGGCCGTCCACTTGGCAGACTCGGACAAGATATGTAGCCGGGCAATTTCTTGGCGCTGCACAGGGTCATTGATCGCGCCGGTTTCCTCAGCCCGCTGCATAACCAAATCTACTCTGCCAGCGCGCTGGGGGTACCATGTATAAGGCTCGTTAGAAATATCCAATTCTTTTTTCAGTTCAACAAAGATCCGACCCTTTTGTTTAACTCTTTTATTTTCTCGGCTACGGTCAAATGAGCGGCGCTCGTGGGCAAGGGTCGTCATAGCCACCTGCCAGCCGTTGCCGGCTGTGCTGATGAGGTTCTCTCGAGGTATACGCGCGTCGGTAAAGAACACCTCGTTAAATGACGCATGGCCGTTCATTTGGCTGAGCTGGCGTACTTCTACGCCGGGTTGATGCATGTCGAGGATGAAGTAACTTAAGCCTTTGTGTTTGGCCTCGTCCCAATCCGTGCGAGCAATAAGTAAGCCATAGTGGGCGTGGTGTGCGCTGGTATTCCAGACCTTTTGGCCATTTATGATGTATTCGTCGCCGTCTAGGTCTGCGCGGGTTGTCGCGCCTGCTAAGTCTGAGCCACTACCAGGTTCGCTGAACAATTGGCACCAATGATCTTCGCCGGTCAGTATGCGGCGTAGGTATTGGCGCTTTTGTTCGTGATTGCCGTGTTCTAGAAGGGTTGCGGCTGCGAGCATTCTGACGCCTGTTTGTGCGGTACCCACGGCGCCGAATTCTGCGAATACATCCTCAATTGCGGCGCTGACTTCAACGGACAGCCCTCTGCCAAAATAATCTTCAGGCCAGTGTGCTGCGCCCCAACCTGATTCTGCAAGCAGGGTCCGCCATTGCACTAGGTCCGCTTCTGGATCCCAGTTTTCGCTCAGCCACTGATGAACGTGTTGGGTTATTTCTTGTGTAGATTGTGGTTGCTGAGATTGCATTAAGCAGAGTTCCTTAGATCGGTGGATTGGGCGCATAGGGCGGTGAGCATGCGCTCTCTGTGCT
>QXZU01000165.1 GCA_009886205.1 K189A clade bacterium
ATTGCCATGACAATAAACAATACTACCCCGCCCATTACCAATAGCATTAGAGGCTCAAACAACTTAACCACCGTGGCTACAACTCGCTCAACTTCGTTCTGCTGAAACTCAGCAACGCGACCCAGCATGGTGTCTAACTGACCACTTTGTTCACCCGCTGCAATCATGTGCAGCATCATTGGCGGAAACTGGCCTACATCGGTCAGGCTGGCTTTCAAACTGCGGCCTTCGCTGACACTTTGAGTGGCTTTTTTCAGCCCTCGTTGTAGCCAGCTGTTTGCGACAACATCGCTGGCAATCAGCATAGCGTCTACTAACGGCACCCCTGAGCGGGTAAGAATAGACAGCGTATTTGCGAAACGTGACGAGTTTGCACTGCGACTGATACGCCCGACAAGGGGAAGATCAAATTTCACTCGGTCCCACTTTAGCCGC
Organism: K189A clade bacterium; assembly: GCA_009886205.1. Taxonomy (GTDB): domain Bacteria; phylum Pseudomonadota; class Gammaproteobacteria; order Pseudomonadales; family Azotimanducaceae; genus UBA4421. The sequence goes on from QXZU01000165.1 coordinate 436, forward strand.
ACGTCAGGCTGGCTGAGCAGCCAACGAGTAACGATAACAAGCGCTGCAAAGCCTGCAATAATCAACCACCAATAAGCGGACAAAATTTCCGTCATTTGAATAAGCACTACGGTAAACCAAGGCAACTGTTGCCCAGTGTCGACAATCACCGTGACCATTTCTGGCACCACATAAACCATCAGTGCGCCCACAATCAGAAACGCTAAGCCAAGCAATACAACCGGATACACCAAGGCCATTTCAACGTTGCGTGTGGCTGAGAATTGACGCTCTTGATAGTCGGCCAAATTTTCTAACACGTTGTCTAAATAACCCGACTGTTCTCCCGCAGAAACCGTGGAGCGATACAACGCATTAAAACTTCCCGGGTACTCACCCAAACTGGCGGCTAAGGTAAAGCCTTCCAGCACCTTACTGCGAATGGCCATTACCAATGACCTCATGTGCTGCTTTTCTGACTGCTCGGCAACTGCTGCTAACGCCTCCTCGATAGGCATACTAGAACCAATAAGCGTTGCCAATTGGCGGGTGAATAACACACGGTCCAGCCCGCCTAAATTCCTCGTAAAAAGAGCGCCTTTGCTCGCGCCGCTAGAAGTCTTTCTGTCTCGAGTAGTCTCTATACCCGTTGGAAACAGCGATTGATCGCGCAGTAATTGACGCGCATGACGGGCGCTGTCGGCTTCTATAACGCCTTTTTTCTGACGCCCTTTGGCATCTACTGCTTTGTATTCAAATGCAGCCATAACTAGCTCTGGGTTACCTTAATCATCGAGGCTTACCCGCAACACTTCTTCCACTGTGGTCACACCTAACAGCACTTTTTGTACGCCGTCTTGGCGAATACTGGGCGCTTTTGTGCGCGCATACGCCACCATTTCATGCTCACTACTGCCATCATGAATATGCTGTCGCAGTATTTCGTCAATGGTCACCATTTCATAAATACCTGTGCGTCCCCGGAATCCAGATTGCGAACAAGAGCTGCATCCGGGCGCGGTAAATACCTGAGCCACCCGCTCGCCTAAAAAGCTCAGTTCAACCGGCGTAGCAGGCCTTGGCACGCGGCAGTCTGGGCAGAGTACCCGCACCAATCTCTGCGCAAGCACACCGACAATACTCGAACTTAATAGAAAGGGTTCAACCCCCATATCCATGAGTCGTGTCACTGCGCCAATAGCGCTGTTGGTGTGCAATGTGGACATCACCATGTGACCAGTCAAACTAGACTGTACGGCAATTTCCGCCGTCTCCAAATCACGAATTTCGCCCACCATCACCACATCTGGGTCTTGGCGTAAAATGGCGCGCAAACCTCTAGCAAATGTCATATCTGCCTTGTTATTCACCTGGGTCTGACCAATGCCGGGCAAGCTATATTCAATTGGATCTTCAACCGTCAACACGTTAATTGCAGTACTGTCTAACTCGGCCAATGCTGCGTAAAGGGTTGTGGTTTTGCCTGAACCCGTTGGGCCAGTCACCAAAAATATGCCGTGGGGTTTATGCACCACATTTTGCAAAGCTTCCAGCGTGTGGGTTTGCAGGCCTAATCGCTGCAACTGTAGCCGCCCGGCTTGCTTATCCAGCAGTCGCATAACCACCCGCTCGCCCGCACTTGCTGGCATGGTACTGACCCGCACATCCACTTCTCGCCCGCCTAACAGCAGTGAAATACGACCATCTTGAGGCACACGCTTTTCTGCGATGTCTAAACGGGCCATGACTTTAATTCTTGAAACCAACAGCGGCGCTAATTCCCGCCTAGGCCGCACCACTTCACGCATTACGCCATCAACGCGAAACCTCACAACCAGTGCTTTGTCGAAGGTTTCAATATGCACATCTGAGGCGTTTTCTCTTATCGCCTCAGACAATAAAGCGTTAATCAGCCGAATAATTGGCGCATCATCCGCCTGATCTAAAAGGTCTTCAGTTTTTGGTAAAGCGCTGGCTAGGCTGGCAAGATCCATCTCGCCGCCAAGATCCTCCACCATTTGTTTGGCTTCACTAGAGTCTTGGGAGTAAGCGGCTGACAGCAACTGATCAAATTCGTCCTCTGCAACAATTCTTATCACGGTGGGATGTTGGGTAATCCGTCGGATCTCGGCCAATGTGGAAAGGCGCGGCTGAGTTTTAGCCGCCACTTCATAAGCGCCGCTGTCATTTGGTTGAGACTCTAGCACCACGCCAAAACGGCGCGCAAAAGCAAAAGGTAGCGTAGGCACATGGGGGGATGTTTCCGCAGGATCAGCACTCACATTTTGCGCTTCGAGCGTTAAGCCAGACTCTATATTGCTACTCATGCCTACAATTTCCTATTTCGACTTCAAAGGCTTCTATATTCATTTGCGGACCAGAACATCGGCTGCGCTCATGTAAGGCGGCAAAACCGTCACCGGACACCCCGTCACCGCTAATAGGCGTGACGCCTGCATCGTAATATTAACTCTTATTACAAAAAGTACCCAAGATGCTTATTCACAAAGCCGGTACATAGTATCATTACTTCATCACTTACCGAGGGATGCATCACTTTGGATTTTGTTGGCAATCACATAATTTCGGTTGGGCAATTCGATCGATTAGCCGCGGACCGCGTATTCGAAGTTGCAGATGGTATGCAACCCTACGCAATGCGCAAAAAAATCACTCGGGTTTTGCAAGGTGCAATACTCTCCAATATGTTCTTTGAACCCAGTACTAGGACCCGAGTTTCTTTTGGTTCCGCGTTTAATTTGTTGGGCGGAGAAGTACGCGAAACCACCGAGGTTAAAGCCTCGTCGCTGGCCAAAGGTGAATCTCTTTACGACACGGCCAGGGTATTGTCTGGTTACAGTGATGTCATTGTCATGCGCCACCCGGAGTCCGGCAGCGTTGCAGAATTTGCCGAAGCCAGCCGAGTACCTGTGATCAACGGCGGCGATGGACCCAATGAACACCCAAGCCAAGCCCTCTTAGACCTGTATACCATGCGCACAGAAATGGCAGCCAGCGGTCAGAGTATAGACGGCTTAAAAATTGCCTTAATCGGTGATCTGAAGTTTGGTCGCGCAGTGCATTCCCTGTGCAAATTGCTGTGCCTTTACGACAATATTCAACTGAATTTAATTTCGCCACCAGAGCTTGCGCTGCCAGATGATGTGCTAGATCTGCTTAAAGCCGCCAACCACACAATCAATGTATTCCATGATATGGCCGAGGGTATCCAAGGCGTTGACATTCTTTACGTCACGCGCACCCAAGAGGAGCGTTTCCCCTCTCAACAAGAGGCGGACAAATACAAAGGACTATTCAGGCTGAATCAGGCCATTTACACACAAAATTGCGCGCCCAATACGGTCATCATGCATCCCCTGCCGCGAGATTCTCGAGCGCAAGCACAAGAGCTGGACGACGACCTGAATCAAAACCCGAATCTGGCGATTTTCCGCCAAACAGACAACGGCATGCTTATTCGCATGGCATTGTTCGCGCTGGTTTTGGATGTGGTGGATGAGGTAGACAACCATGCCCAACCGGTAACTTGGTATACGGCCAAACGGCACCTACCGACTTAATTAGCAGATTTTCCGACAACGGTTAAAAAAGCGACGGTGCCAACAAATAAAAAGTTTTTTAAAACAATCACTTAGACGTGATTCGCGGCGCAAAGCCAAGTGGCGCAGCGTTGTAAATAGAATGGCAACCGCGAGAAAGATTTAGAAGGAATGCGCCCTGATAGGGCACTAACCAGGTGAGAGGACCTCACCTGGTCAGCAAAGCAGGTCAACGATCGGTTAGATCATTGATTCCAACTCTGGAAGCGCTGTAAACAGGTCAGCGACCAGGCCGTAATCGGCAACTTGGAAAATCGGCGCGTCTTCATCCTTATTGATGGCAACGATTACTTTGCTGTCTTTCATACCCGCCAAGTGCTGGATAGCCCCAGAAATACCTACAGCAATGTACAGATCAGGGGCAACAATTTTGCCTGTTTGACCGACCTGCATGTCGTTTGGTACGAATCCAGCGTCAACTGCTGCACGTGATGCACCAATAGCTGCACCCAACTTGTCAGCAATGCCTTCTAACATGCCGAAGTTTTCGCCGTTTTGCATGCCTCGACCACCAGAAATGATGACGCCTGCTGCGGTCAATTCTGGACGTTCGGACTGAGCAATTTCCTCAGATACAAAGCTAGAAATACCTGCGTCAACAACCACATCACACGCTTCCACTGCTGCGCTTCCGCCAGTTGCAGCTACTGCGTCGTACGCTGTACCACGAACGGAAACAACTTTAACTGCGTCGTTCGCTTTAACTGTAGCAATTGCGTTGCCTGCATAAATAGGACGCTTAAATGTGTCTGGGCTTTCTACAGAAATGATGTCGGAGATCTGAGCAACGCCAAGCTTGGCCGCTACTCGTGGCAAAAAGCTCTTACCTGTAGCTGTATGAGAAGCAAGAATGTGGCTGTAGCCACCTGCAATCTCTACAACTAAACCGGCAACATTTTCTGCTAGTTGGTTTGCGTAAGCTGCATTATCTGCAACAAGTACTTTGCTCACACCGGCTGCGCCAGCTACTTGGTTCGCAACGCCGTCTACTCCACTACCTGCAACCAATACGTGAATTTCTCCACCAATTGCTTGAGCTGCGGCTAGCGTTACCAATGTTTGGGTTTTGTTTTCAGAATTATCATGTTCTGCAATGACTAATATGCTCATGAGATCACCTTTGCTTCGTTCTTAAGTTTGTCCACTAACTGCTCTACAGACTCTACCTTTATACCGGCTTGACGCTCGGCAGGTGCTTCAACCGTCAAAACTTCAACGGTAGGTGTCATATCAACACCCAGTTCTTCAGGTGTGAACACATCAAGCTGCTTTTTCTTCGCTTTCATAATGTTCGGCAATGACGCGTAACGTGGTTCGTTCAAACGCAAATCGGTTGTAACAACCGCTGGCAAGTTAATTGAAAGTGTCTGCATACCGCCATCAATTTCGCGAGAGACTTGGGCTTTACCATCAGCAATGGTAATTTCCGAGGCAAAAGTTGCCTGAGGCATGTCGGTTAAAGCAGCAAACATTTGTCCGGTTTGACCGTTGTCAGAGTCGATACTTTGCTTACCAAAGATCACAACGCCAGCCTGTTCCTTTTCTTGGATCGCTTGCAGTGCGCGGGCAATTGCCAAAGGTTGGGCGTCTACGTCAGTTTCAACCAAAATCGCTCTGTCAGCACCCAGTGCTAAACAGGTGCGCAGTTGCTCTTGGCAAGCAGCGCTGCCTACAGCTACAGCGATCACTTCGTCAGCGCTACCGGCTTCCTTCATTCTTACGGCTTCTTCAATGCCGATCTCGCAGAAAGGGTTAACTGACATTTTGACATTACTTAGATCTACACCTGAGTTGTCCGGCTTTACACGTACTTTAACGTTGTAATCCACTACTCTTTTGACGGGTACAATTACCTTCATTGACATATTGTCCTCAATATTACGTCCACCATGCTCACTCGCATATTGCCAATTTACGGTGGAAAATTTATGGTTGCCTGCTGTTTAATGTTCCGCCGAAAGCAGTATCATTTAAACAATACGGCTCAAGAAAAGAACATCTTAAGAAGCAATTAATTAACTTCTTTCAACTTCTTGCAAATTCTTGGGTGACGCGCTTTACCAAAGTCTTTAGGCTTCGTCGCGCATCGACCCCGAATTCCATTAGGCTTTTTCGGGCGACGTATTGTCGCTATGCCAAGACCATAGGTCAAGGTGCGGTATATACGGTTATACTACCGTCCAAAATTTGAGATTAACCAAAAAGGATCTAAAAGCATGTCAATGGAGCAACAAGTTGAGCGTGAATCCATGGAGTTTGACGTTGTAATAGTAGGTGGCGGACCAGCCGGTCTTTCAGCCGCTTGCAAGCTTATGCAGTTAAGCGAAAAAAGTGGCCAAGAAATCTCTGTTTGTTTGGTTGAGAAAGGTGCAGAGATAGGCGCGCACATTTTATCCGGCGCGCTGTTCGAGCCCACCGCACTGAATGAATTATTTCCTAACTGGGAAGCCGATGGCGCGCCCGTTGACAACCCAGTGACCGAAGACTTGATCTACTACATGGTCAACGACACCAACCGCATTAAAGTACCCAGCATGTTTGTACCCGCGGACTCGCACAACGAAGGCAACCACGCCATCAGCTTAGCTAACCTGTGCCGCTGGTTAGGTGAGCAGGCAGAAAACTTGGGCGTCAACATCTTCCCAGGTTTTGCTGCTTCTGAAGTCTTATACGATGAAAATGGCGCAGTTAAAGGCATAGCCACTGGCGACATGGGTGTAGGTAGCAATGGCGAAGCCAAAGGCAGTTTTGCGCCCGGTTACGAACTTCTAGCTAAATACACCATCTTCTCTGAAGGTTGCCGAGGCCACCTTGGTAAGCAACTGATCAATAAGTTCAATCTAAATGCTGACAGCGGCACACAGCACTATGCCATTGGCCTGAAAGAACTTTGGACAATAGATCCCGCCAAACATAAGCCGGGCAAAGTCATGCACAGCATTGGCTGGCCGCTCAACCACCTACCCGGTGGTACCACAGGCGGCTCTTTCCTTTATCACCTACCTGACAACCAAGTGTCTTTGGGTCTTATTGTTGACCTCAGTTACAAAAACCCGCATCTGTCACCCTTTGATGAAATGCAGCGTTGGAAGCATCACCCCCTCATTGCTGATGTCCTTGAAGGCGCAGAACGAGTGTCTTATGGCGCACGCGCAATTTCTAAGGGCGGTTTACAGGCATTGCCTAAACTCACCGTGCCCGGCGCACTGATCGCAGGCGACGATGCTGGCTTTCTTAACGTGCTGAAAATCAAGGGCAGTCATACTGCAATGAAATCTGGCATGTTGGCAGCAGAAGCAGTCTTCGAAGAGCTAGAAGCGGGTCACAGCTATACAGAAGCTGGCAGCTTTCAAACTCGATTTGAAAAGTCGTGGTTGTTTGAGGAACTCGATCGTTCACGTAATGTTGGCCCTGCCCTGCACAAGCTGGGTGTACTTGGCGGTGCGGGCTACGCGTTTGTCGATCAATACTTTGGCGGCAACCAGCCTTGGACCCTGCAAGATCCAACACCCGATCATGCAACCTTAAAGCCTGCTGCCAGCAGTAAAGTAATTGACTATCCCAAGCCGGACGGCGTGCTGTCTTTCGACAAGTTGTCTTCAGTATTTTTGTCCAACACCAATCATGAAGAAGACCAGCCTTGTCACCTAACGCTGGCTGATCCAGACATGCCAATTAGAGACAATTTACCCATGTACGACGAACCGGCTCAGCGTTATTGCCCAGCGGGTGTGTACGAAATTGTTGAAGAAAGCACCGGTCCGCGTTTTCAGATTAATGCGCAGAACTGTGTGCATTGTAAAACTTGTGACATTAAGGATCCGTCGCAGAACATTACATGGGTGGTACCCGAAGGCTCAGGTGGCCCAGTTTACCCAAATATGTAATTAACTGATCGACCCAAGATCAAAGCGGGCGCCCTGGCTATAAACAATCAGTGCGCCCTCTTCCTCAACCCCTTCCTCGACTAATCTGTAAAACACCGAACGCTGAATCCGCGCTACTAAGCCATCGCGAATCTCTATAAATGGTCGTTCATTGACCATATACACTGGGTGGTCAATACCCGCTACAACAAAGTCACCCACGTTGGTGGTAAACAACAACTCCTTGTTCTGACCCTCACCCCTGGTGTCTAAATCAATGGCCAAAAACGGCACTTCCTCAACCACTATGGCCATTTGCTCCACCGGTGTGACCAGATAATAAGTGTCTTCTTCTTTGCGCAAAATAGTCGCAAACAAGTCCACTAAGGGCTGACGTTTAATCTGAGACCCTTCGTGGAACCAGTCACCTTCGCGATCAATCCTGATATCAATTTCGCCCACACGTTCGGGCTGCCAAAGGTGAATTGGAGGTAAGCGCTTTTGCTGCTGCAAATTCGTGAGCGTTGCAAATAGTTTGTCGATGTCAGACATAGTTATCCTTGCCTCAAATTTCGAGGGTCGTTTTAAAGAATTTTTGGAATATTGGGTCTGTTGATGAGTCCGTTAATAGACCCAGCACATGTTGATCGTTTATTTACAAGCGTAAATACTTACAGCTATCAACCGCCCCAGATTAAATTAGCCGCCAATAAACTTCATCACGGTGACTTCGCCACTGAAGTTATCGCTTTGTTTGTCCCCAAGGGCGCTGAGTAAAATTGTCTGCAACTGAGGAACCGCCTCTTCATCACTCAGCGGTAAAAGCTCGCGGATACTTTGCGACCGAGCATTGGACAAGCAGCCATACAAGTCCCCATTAGACGACAATCGCAGGCGTGTGCAGTTTTTACAAAATGGCTCACTCTCGTTGGCAATAATACCAAACGTACCGTGACCCGGAATTTCATACCTTACGGCGGTGGAATCAAAAGGCGCATCGGTGCGGGTGAACCCATAGCGCTCGCTAATGCACGCTAAGATTTCGTCCATGCTATAAAACTGCTGGCCGTGCACCGGACTTGCCTGCAAGTGACCCATATTCATCAGCTCTATGAACCGCAACTCAATACCGCGTTCCAAACTGTACTCAAGGAGTGGAATAATTTGATCATCGTTGACGCCGCGCATGGGCACCATATTGATTTTCACCTTTAAACCGCCAGCCTGCATCAGCTCAATACCATGCAGTACGGTGTTCAAATCGCCAGATCGAGCAATATCGCGAAAGGCATCTCTATTCAGCGTATCTAAGCTGACATTAATGCGCTTCATTTTAGATTCAATAATATCGTTTGCGTGCCGCGGTAACAGTTGGCCATTGGTAGTGAGCGATACATCCTGCAAGCCCAGCCCCATGATCCCTTTAAGCAGCTCGCCAAATTTGGGCGACAACAGCGGCTCGCCGCCGGTGATACGCACCTTGTCGATGCCTGCGGTGGCAATCAACAATCTAACCGCTTGAATCATCTCCTGAGCACCCAGCTCATAGGCCGCCGCTTGTAGGCGCTTGCCGTCGGGTACGCAATAGGTGCAAGCATAGTTACAGGCCGCCGTAAGACTGATACGCAAATTGCGAAAGCTTCTGCCCTGGCGATCAACAATTAGATTATTTTCTTCAGCAACTGGATTCATAATTTTTCAGCGATAGCCTTAAGCAACTTTGATACGAAATCTCTAGCCCAGAATACCCGGTTTGACCCCTTAATTAGAAGGGCATCCTCGGCATGAATTAGCCCAGTGAGGTCTTTTAACAAAAGCTCACTGGCTTCAGGGTAAAAATGCAGGTTGTTATGTACCAAGCCCGAACCGTGCTCTGCCGCTGATGCTGCCGTTTGCTGGTCAAACAAACCTTCACTGACAGCCAGATGCAGCATCGCCGAGCCCACCAAAATGACTTCATCAAAGCCGCCAAGTTGGGTTAATAACGTTTTGTGCGCAGCAGCAGATTCATCTCCTAACTCGCGCATCTCGCCAAGGACTGCGATCTTGCGGCGGCTATCGCGCTGACAAAAAGCTGCGATGGCAGCCTGCATACTGGCAGGATTGGCGTTATAGCTGTCATCAACAACCCTCACGCCGGCTGCGCTCAATACATTGCCACGACCCGTAGGTACCGCTGAATCATCAAGGTTCAGCGCTGGAGATAACTCTTTATCAAGGAGCTTCGTGGCCAGAATAACAGCCGCTAAGGTGTTGGCGCGGTGCGCACCACCGCCGGGAATTCGCGCCTGCAACTTTTCACCAAACAGCGTCAGCACTAAGCGGTCACCCATCACTTCTAAGATACGCGCATCGGCGCTGCTGAGATCGCCGAAGGTATAGCCGGGCAAGCCTAGTGATGCCTCCACTATTTTAATCCCAGCGGAGCCCTCGCTTTTGCCTTGGTGCTCGGCTTTCGCGAACGGTGCAAAAATCTGTGTCTTCTCAGCAATCAAAGCCTCACGTCCAGAAAAATTCTCAATATGCGCGTTGTGCACGTTAAGCAAAATGGCTAGGTCTGCCTTGACCATATTTGCCAGCGGGCCGATTTCCCCCGGGCTACTGGTGCCAATTTCAAACACCCATGCGGGCGCATCCAGCGTTGCATTAGCCAGCGCCAAGGGCACACCTATATGATTATTAAAGCTGCCAGGGGGCGAATAAGCAGACAATGCGGCGGTTAAAAAATGTTTTGCGGTGGTTTTACCGCTGCTGCCGGTAATGGCGCACACGGGTTGATTCAAACGCTTACGCGCCATGTCACCTAAATGCCAAAGGGCATCGTAGGTATCAGATACCACAATCTGTGGCAGCGCCACAGGTATTGGCCGCGCAACGATGGCCGCGACAGCGCCGTTTGCCAAGGCTGCACCGACAAAATCGTGGCCGTCTACCTGACTCACATAACTGGGATTAAATCTTGGGCCGGGATCGCCCGGCAATGCTACGAACAAGTCGCCCTCGGTCACCAGACGACTGTCCACCACCACCCGTTGAATAAACCCGTCGTCCTGGTTTAAGGCATCAAGGCTGGCGGGCAGTTCAGTGCCTGCCGCAGGCTGTAACGCCGCTTGTGCTTCGAACCCACTTTTTAGATCCTGCCAGCGCCAAAGATTAGATTTTTTTGCTACATCGTTCTGCATCACAGCATTCTAGCCTGTTTCGAAAAGCAATAGTGACCTAGCTGCCATACAACGGGGACATAACGCTTGGCCCCAGATTTACTCTTAGATCCATCCTTAGATCTACTTTCAGATCTTCCCTTGGACCTACCCCTAGACCTACCCCTAGACCTACCCTTAGACCTATCCTTAGAGAGATAAACTATCTCGCTGGTCGAGACTTTCTCCCGAATCAATACCATTATCCGAGAATAACTCTCACTTTGTAGTAGCAATTACTAAAGGTAAGTCTAGGCCAACATCTCTAGCTATAAACTAAGCCACCCGCAGGGTAAGCTTCTCTAAGAACTTTCACGCTTTATAGGATCTGCATTCATGTCCGAATCTACCGGTTTTTTCTCCAAGCTAGGCCACAGAATCACTCAAGTCAGAACATTCGTCATTAACAGCGTCTTCGTTATTGTTGTTTTGTCTATTCTCGTCAGTCTATTCGGTGGCAACGATGCCCCGACGATTCGCAATAACAGCGCATTGATCATTCAACCCATGGGCTCAATCGTTGAGCAAAATGTTGTACCAACTAACTGGCAGGATGCGCTTTTTCAAGATTCCAGTGATGCAACCATTGAGATCGGGCACATTTTGCATGCCATCAAAATTGCCGGCAGTGATGAAAAAATTAAGATGATTGTGTTGGACCTTAGTGACTTGAACCAAGTCAGCCTGACCCAAGCAAAACGCATTGTCAGCGCGTTACAAACATTTAAAGAAACCGGCAAAAAAGTAATTTCATATGGCAATGTTTTTGAACAAAATCAATACTATATAGCCAGCTCCTCAACTGAACTCTACATGAATCCTTGGGGTCAAATGCTGCTTCAAGGTTACGGCGGCAACAACCTGTACTTTAAGGATCTGCTGGCCAAACTAGACATCAACATGCACATCTTTCGGGTTGGCGAATTCAAATCCGCCACCGAACCCTTCTCTCGAATCAACATGTCTGACGAAGCAAGGCAGGCCAGCTCTAGCTTGTACCAAGGCATCTGGGATGAGTTGGTTGACGGCATTGCCGAGAATCGCCAACTCACCAGTAATGAGGTAAATGATTACGCACAAAACTTTGACGTGCTGTTGGCCAAGACCAATGGCGATATGGCGCGAGCCGCATTGGAAGCCAATTTGATCGATGAACTGCTGACCCAAGATCAAGTGGAAACACGTATCGCCGCCGAAGTGGGCAGATATGAAGATGAGATCAACGGCATTGGGATGCGCTCTTATCTCAACATGCGCGGCCTAATGGACGAAACCAATGACGAAAACGCCGCAGAAATAGGCGTCATTGTGGTGCAAGGCGCCATACTTGAAGACGGCCAAGGGGTAAGCAATGTGGCGTCGGCCCAAGATGTAATTAGACGCATCCGCCAAGCGAGATTCAACGAAGACATTAAGGCCATTGTGCTCAGGGTAGACTCTCCCGGCGGCAGCGCTTTTGCCTCAGAACTTATTCGCCAAGAATTAGAGCTGTTTCAAGTCACTGGCAGGCCTGTGGTGGCGTCATTTGCCAATGTTGCCGCTTCCGGCGGTTATTGGATATCCGCCACCAGCGACGCCATTGTTGCTGAATCGGCCACCATCACCGGCTCTATTGGCATCTTCGGTGTCATTCCAACCTTCGAGAAATCGCTCAGCCGCATTGGCGTATACACTGACGGCGTAGGCACCACCCCTCTCGCACGCGGCATGGACTCCTTTGCCGGCCTAAGCCCCCAAGCCCAGGCGATTTTTCAATCCAGCGTAGAATTTGGTTATGGGCAATTTATAGACTTGGTTGCACGAGGGCGAGATATGTCAAAGGCCGAAGTCGAAGAGGTTGCACAAGGTCGAGTTTGGCAAGGCAGCAAAGCCTTAGAGCTTGGACTGGTAGATGCATTAGGGGATGTCAATGTGGCGCTAGAGAAAGCGGCTGAATTAGCGGGCGTAGAGCAATGGCAGGCCATCGACTTAAGACAACCCATTGACCCGCGAAGCATCTTCATTATTGAAATGATGGACTCTTTTGGACTGGTGCTATCCGCCCGTACCAATCCATTGCTGCGCAGTATCCAAGAACAGCTCGACACCCTAGCGATGTTCACCGACCGCAGACACACCTTTGCGTTGTGTCTTGCCTGTACGAACTAAGGCCTAATAATCTGAGACTGAGAGCATGGCTTAAAGAAAAGGCTTAGAAAACAAGCTCTGCGCAAGTAGTTAGAACGACGAAGGCATGCCACTACTGAGCTTTTCAACGCCCACTCTAATAAGCCCTATTGGAAGGCATTTGCGCCGCCCCTTCACCTCTCTGGCAAAGGCCAGAGAGCGTATGCGCTCTAAGGGTTAGAGTCTTTAAAGCGCTGCCAGTAATCTTCCGTCATCTCTTTCATCTCTTTACGCATTAACAAAATGCCGAACAAATTAGGCAGTGTCATGAGCGCAACAGTGACCGCTGAAATCAGCCAGATCAACGTGGTATCCACAATGGTGGCCAGAAAGAAACCGCTCACATAGAGCAAGCGATATGGAGTTACCCAACGTGTGCCCACAAGGTAGGTTACCGCTCTGTCGCCATAATAGGACCAGGCCAAAGCCGTCGAGAACGCAAACATAACCAAGCCAATTGTGACCAGATATGAGCCATTAGCACCCAAGAAACTGCTTTCAAAGGCTTTAGCGGTTAAGGGTACTGAGTGCAGCAGAGATTCCCCATTCAAGGTCAAACTGCGATCGTTCAACCCGCCCTCTTCAATTAACACAATGCCCGTAAACGGCGCGCCGTCTTTGCTGACCCGCACGTTTTCAGCAACCGAGCGGTTATGCAGTACCGTCACATTAGACAGCAGCAGAACACCGTCACGTGCCTGCAAGGTGCCGCTATACGCCTTAACTGGATCATTTTCTGGCGGCATCAAATCTAGGTGCGCTGAGAGCTGCTTTACGTGAGCTGGATTTTCATCACTGTAGGCGCCAGCAATAATTTCTGTATCTGAAACACTAAAGTCTGTTTCAAACTTTTGCTGCCATACCCCTGAAGAAAGAATAACTAAGCCGGTCAACGTACAAATAATCAACGTATCAATAAACGGCTCAAGAATAGACACCATGCCCTCAGCAACGGGCTCTTTGGTTCTGGCTGATGCGTGCGCAATGGGCGCAGAACCCTGACCTGCTTCATTGGAATACAACCCGCGATTCACGCCTCGATTAAAGGCATATGCGAAAGACGCGCCCAAGAACCCGCCCGCGGCAGCCGAACCACTAAACGCATTGGCAAAAACAGAGCCTAAGGAAGGCAATATATTTTCATAGTTAGAGATGATGACTGCGAATGCGCCAAGGGCATACAAAACGCCCATGGTGGGCACGAGTGTTGCAGCGACCTTAGCAATACGCTTAATACCGCCCACAATGACCAGCCCCAGCAATATGGCAAATACAGCGCCGGTTACATAAGTAGGAATGGCAAAGGAGGTTTCGATGCCAACGGCCATGTTATTGGCTTGAGGCATATTACCCGAGCCGAAGGAGCTCACGACTGTAGCAATGGCGAAGAATACCGCCAGCCACTTCATGTTTAACCCATGCTCCATGTAATGCATGGGCCCCCCCACCATGAAGCCCTTATCATCTTTACGTCGGTACTTATGACTGACAGAAACTTCCACAAACTTTGTGGTCATACCCACAAAGGCGGTAGCCCACATCCAGAATAAAGCCGCTGGCCCGCCCAAGAATATGGCAAAGGCCACGCCGCCAATA
>QXZU01000166.1 GCA_009886205.1 K189A clade bacterium
CCCGCAGATTTAGCGCTGTCTATGGGTTTACCCGCCATGGGAGACCAACCTCAGCCCGAGCACTTGGAGATGGTTAAATCTTTGTTAGCCAAATGCAAGGCCCACGGTATTGCCGCGGGTATTCATACCGGCGGTATTGAATATACCCAGAAGTATTTGGAGCTAGGGTTCAATTTTGTCACCTTGGGCAGTGAATCTGGTCATATGACGAAAAATGCTGCGAAAGAGTTGGCAGCAGCTCGAGGCATTGCTGAGACAAAACGCGAAGGCACCGGCTATTAGTCGGTTCAGTGCCATTTATTCTGTGTTGATGAGTAACTAGCGGAATGATCGTACTTGTCTTGATACTCGTGGTCGTGGTGTTTGCGCCGAGCTTATGGGTACGCTGGGTGATGAATGCCCACTCTGAAGATTTAGAGGGCATGCCAGGTACGGGCGGTGAGCTGGCTCAGCACCTGATTGATCGGTTTGGTCTAGACTCGGTAAAAGTAGAGACCACAGAAATCGGTGACCACTATGACCCGGTAGACAAGCGCGTGCGGTTAAGCGAGGCCAATTTCTCTGGCCGCTCGCTAACGGCAGTTGCCATTGCCGCTCATGAAGTGGGCCATGCAATGCAAGACCACCAGAATGACCCTCGACTGGTGATAAGGACCAAATTAGTGCCTATCGCCGACAAGGTTGCTCGATTTAGCGCAGGGGCTATTTGGGCGGCACCTATTTTTGCGCTAGTAACCCGTCATCCGGTGCCGTTTTGGGTGCTCGCGGCCTGCGGTCTTGGTGGGCTTTTGATTCGGATGATGGTCCATCTTGTAACTCTGCCGATAGAATGGGACGCAAGTTTTGGTAAGGCGTTACCGGTTTTGCAAGCTGGTTCTTACTTGGGCGCGAAGCAAGAGCAGGTTGTTGCGAAGATTTTACGTGCAGCGGCATTTACCTATGTCGCTGCGGCGTTGGCAGATGTGCTCAACCTAACTCGGTGGGCCGCATTGCTTTTGCGCCGCTAAGAGTGGACAACAGTCCTCAAAAAAACACTTTTTTTTCAAAAAAATGCAGGTGGTCTGTCTAGAGACTACCGCTGGTCCGCATTTTTATTGCGCCAGAATCGTAAAATGGTTTTTATTCACTACTGAGATGTTTGCTTAATCAAATGGTTAGAAAGATGCGGATTGTTAGTTGGAACGTAAATGGACTTCGTGCATGCGCAAAGCGCGGTTTTTTGGATTTTTTAGAATCCTCAAATGCTGATGTTGTTGCGTTACAGGAAGTGCGTGCCTTTCCAGAACAGCTGCCGCCTAATGTTTTGGCGCCGCCAAATTGGCACGTGTGCTTTGCGCCAGCTAAACGCCCCGGTTACAGCGGGGTGGCCATTTACAGTAAAACCAATCCTAGCCGAATTGAAACAAGTCTGGGTGAAGACCGCTTTGATGACGAAGGAAGATTTATCATTGCGCACTATGGCCGGCTGGCTGTGGTTTGTGTCTACTTCCCCAAAGGCAGTGGTAAGGATCGTGATAATTCTCGCGTGCCATATAAAATGGACTTTTATAAGGCTGTGTTTGATCGTATTGAGGTGCTGCGCAAGCGGGGTCCTGTGTATGTGGTGGGTGATTACAACACTGCGCACGAAGAAATAGATTTGGCGCGCCCTAAGACCAATAAAAAGGCCAGTGGGTTTTTACCTCTTGAACGCGACGAACTCACTCGCTGGCAGAGTCATGGTTGGGTAGACACATTTAGAGCAACTCATGTAGACGAGCCAGATCATTACTCTTGGTGGCGTCAATTTGGCGGTGCCCGAGACGACAACGTGGGTTGGCGCATAGACTATGTATTTGCCTCGCGGTCCGGGATGCGCCGGGTGAAAGAGGCCTTTATTTGGCCTCATGTTTTAGGCTCCGATCACTGTCCAGTAGGTGTAGACTTAATCTAAGTAAGTCGTCATTTAGAACGGCAAAATTGGATAGGAACATACCGATGGCTCAATTATTCCCAAATCACCCCAATCTACGTGGTGGTTTTGCACCCCTTCAAATGGAATGCGACGTTCACGATTTAGTGATCGAAGGCGAAGTACCCAAGCAACTCAATGGCACTTTCTACCGTAACGGCCCAAATGCTCAATACGCACCTAGAGGCACCTATCACATGTTTGGTGGGGATGGCATGGTCCACGCCTTAAGTGTCGAAGACGGGCGCGTAAGCTATCGCAACCGCTGGGTTCGAACTCAGCGCTTTGAGAAAGAGCGTGAGGCTGGGCGCGCACTGTTTAATAGCTTCAACCCTATGGACGTAGATGAAAGCGTGCAGGGCATGCAAACGGACGGTGTGGCTAATACCAATATTATTTGGCACGGCGGTAAATTGTTAGTTTTGGAAGAGGCCCATGCGCCCATCGAGCTAGACCCCGTGACATTACAAACTAAGGGTATACATACCTTTGGTGGCAAACTCCTCGGGCCAATGACCGCCCACCCGAAAATGGATGAAGAAACCGGAGAAATGTTTTTCTTTGGTTATAACGCCGACGGCAAAATCTCAGAGCACATGACCTTTAGCGTTGTGGACGCAAATGGTTTAGTCACTCGTTTAGAGTCATTTGTAGCGCCTTATGCATCTATGGTGCACGATTTTATGGTGACCAAAGAACATATTCTGTTCCCAATCATGCCGCTTACTGGATCACTAGAGCGTGCCTTTGCAGGCGGACCTGTTTATGCCTGGGAGCCAGAGAAGGGTGTGCATATTGGTGTTATGCCCAGAACGGGTTCAGTGAAAGATTTGCGCTGGTTCCGTGGCGCGCCCAGCTACGTATTCCATCCCATGAATACTTATACTCAGGGCAATAAGATCATCAGTGATGTTTGTGAGTATCCAGAAGCGCCATTGTTTCCGTTAGTAGACGGCAGCCGGGGTGATCCAAAGAAGGCTTTGGCAAAAATGGTCCGCTGGACCTTTGACTTAGACAGTGAAAGCGACGTGTTTAAGTCAGAACAATTGCATGACATTGTTTGTGAGTTTCCGCGCTTTGATGAGCGCTTGACCGGTATGAATTATCGCTACGGCTATTTTGCAGGAGACACTCAACCACCGGAAAAAGTAGGTGGCTTTAATGTCATTGGCGCAGTGGACCATAAGACTAACGCGTTGGATTTATATGACGTGGGTGAGGGGTGTGCAACAGGGGAGCCAATTTTTGTGCCAGCCTCTAGTACAGCTGACGAGGGCGAAGGGTTTTTGTTGGCGCATGTTTATGATGCAAATAGAGGCGCCAGCCACTTAGCCATTATGGACGCGCAAAACGTCGCAGCGGGGCCTCTCGCTAAAGCCTATTTAGATCATCGAATACCTTATGGGTTTCATGGTAACTGGCGTAACGGCGATTAGCAGCAGACTTGCAACCAGGCAAGCGGACTGTTGTTCGCTTGTTGGGTCCTGCAAAATATCAGCCTATGTTTTTCTAACTTAGACCGCTACTTTTGAGCAATGCGTAAAGCGTCATGCCCGGAACTAGCTTGAGTTCGTTGGCGGCTGCCAATGTTATACGCGAGCGCAGGGTCTGGTCGCCAATGGTCAAAGTGATATCGGTAAACCTTTCTGTTGCTGCGATATTTGTAACAACCCCCTGCAAAATATTGCGAATACTGATGCCGCTGGGTTGCGCTAGCGCTAGGGCCACATCACTGGGTTTTATATTCAGGGTGACCTGGTCGCCAGTCTGTAAATTTCTGTATTGTGATTGGGGGATTTGTACCTTTTGGCCAGCCACATCTAATGTTGTTAGATGGTAGGTGTCATTTTTTTCAATGACAGTGCCAGTCAAAAAAGAAAGGTCGGTGGTCATCAAGTTGTTGAGCTTTGCCTCCACAAAGTTGACGCCTGCATGGGTGGTGCCATGAAAGCGTAGCGCGCCCTGATCTATGACCAGCATGTTCTGGCACAGCTGTGAGACCTCCTCCAATTGGTGACTAACGTAGAGGGTGGGTATTGCGAATTCGTTGGCCAGCGCATACAAAAAGGGCAGTATTTCCCGTTTACGGGCCTCATCCAAACCACTCAAGGGTTCGTCCAACAGCAGTAGCTGTGGTTGGGTAAGTAACGTTTGGGCCATGGCCACTCTGCGGCGCTCGCCACCGGATAAGTTGGTGACACTGCGCTCTAACAACATTGCTAAATTAAATATCTCCACTACCGCTTCAAGTGAAATTGGCTTTGTCGGATGGCGCTCCCCTTCTGGTTTTCTGCGTGGTGCTCGTTTTACTGCGAAGTTCAGGTTACCCAGCACATTTAGGTGTGCGAAGAGTCGGTCGTCTTGAAACAACAAACCTATCGGTCTTTGGTAAGTGGGTCTTTGATAAGTCCGTGTTTGCTGTGCCGTATCCAGCCATGTAGTGCCCATAAAAGTGACCTGGCCTTGGGCGGGCACTAACCCCGCAATGGCCTTAAGTAAGCTGGTTTTGCCGCTACCACTCGGGCCATAAATGGCGGTTACGCCTGCGCCAATGGTGGTTGCGATATCAAGCTCAAATTCGTTGCGTTGCAAGTTTATGTCTAGCTCTAACATGTCACAGCACCCGCATAGCGGCACGTCGGTTGGTGCTGTAGACGAGCAATAAGACGATAAA
>QXZU01000167.1:0-3059 GCA_009886205.1 K189A clade bacterium
CCACCCAGTCCCCCCTGCTACAAGCTGCCTTTGCAGATATCGCGGCAACCATTGTCATATTCGCGTTCTCAAGCGTGTTCCGGAACTCCAGTTTTTACGACCCGTATTGGTCAGTGGCGCCGCCGCTGCTGATGGTTTTTTGGCTGATCAGCTATGACGTGTTTGATGCAAGATTGGCTCTCATATTATTGCTCACTACGCTCTGGGCTATTCGCCTGACGCATAATTGGGCCAGAGGTTGGCAAGGGCTGGAACACGTAGATTGGCGTTACGTAGATTTGCGTACAAAGACTGGCCTATTTTTTCCCATTGTAGATTTTCTGGGCATTCAAATGTTGCCAACGGTGCTCGTGTTTATCGGTTGCTTACCCTTCTGGCTATTGGCTAGCCAAACAGGCAGTAGACCCAACAGTGCAGCAATGCTTATACCTGCGGATTTATTTTGGTTGATAATTGGCTTCAGCGCCCTGTGGCTAGAGTTCCGTGCGGACAATGTATTGAGGGCATTTCGCCAAAACCCAGACAATGCACAGCAAGTACTGGACTACGATGTTTGGAGCTGGTGCCGACACCCAAATTATTTGGGCGAGATAGGCTTTTGGTTAGCCTTGGCGATAGCCGGATACATAGGGTCAGGCTCGCTTTATGCCTGGGCTGGGTTCGTTGCCATGGTCATATTATTTATTGGCATTAGTATTCCCATGATCGACAAAAGACAGCTAGGTAACAAAAGCAAGTACGCCGCCTATCATGAGCGGGTACCCAGCCTAATTCCCAGAATGACACGAGCAAAGGAATAGTAGGGGCGCGCAGCAACGACCAGTGCGCGGCGCGCAAAGAAGACTGCGCGGCGCCAAAAAAGCTCAAAAAGCTCAAAAAGCTCAAAAAAAGGCCTAGAACGTCAAAGCTAGAATGGCAATTCTAGGCCTAGGCTCTTCGAGGCTCTTGCAAGCACCCCTCTTTTCAATCGCTCCTGTTTTCAATCGCTCTTGTTTTAAATGAGGGGTTAGCCGGAAAGCTGCACTACTTCAGCTCTAGCCCTTGCAGGGTGCCCTCTTCGCGCCAAGCATCCAACAACTTAAAGAACTTCACAGGTCCAGCACCATAAGCGCCATTTTGCACGCTTTCGGGGTTGGGTTTGCCCTCGTTGTTGTAGTAACCGGGAGTGCAACTGGCTTGAAAGCTCTCACTGAGTCGCGACATTTTAACAATTTCCTGCCCCCAAGCCGCTTCGGCTTCCGCCGATACCTCAACAGTTTCGGCATTTGCCTCTGCGCAGCGATTCATTATGTAGGCAATATGTTTGGCTTGTTCATTCATCGCGTGAGGAAAACTAACGGTAAAGCCAGACTGCGCGCTACTGATAATAAAGCAGTTAGGGAAGCCTCGAGTTTGCAGGCCGTGCAGTGTAGATATGCCCTCTTGCCACTTGTCCTTCAGGCTCAAACCATTGCGACCAATTAAGTCGTAGCCTGAGCGCCGAGTATATTCAGTGCCCACCTCAAAGCCGGTGGCGAAGACAATGCAGTCCAACTCAATTTCTACACCGTTGGCAACAATGCCTTTCTCAGTGATTCTGTCAATTCCTTGGCCTTGAGTATCAACCAAATGCACACCGGGTAAGTTAAACGCTTCTAAATATTCATCATTAAAACAAGGGCGTTTACAAAACTGGCGATAATAGGGCTTCAAAGATTCTGCGGTATTGGGATCATTTACCAACTCTTCAGCTCTGGCGCGAACTTGCTCCATTTTCTGAAAATCTGCCAACTCCATTTTCTCAGCAATTTCTTCAGGCGAGAGGCGTGCTCCCCCCTTGAAATTAACCATGGAACCTAAGTTACGAATGATTTCTGTCCATCCATCGTTCACCATATCAACTTCTGCAAACCCGCCAGAAACTAGAGTGTTGAAGTTATCCATGCGCTCTTGCTGCCAACCCGGCTTTAGGCTTGCCGCCCATTCTGGGTCAGTGGGTCGGTTTGCGCGAACATCTACAGAAGACGGCGTGCGCTGAAAAACATAAAGCTCCTCAACACCTTTAGCTAAGTGGGGGACGCACTGAATTGCGGTAGCACCCGTACCAATCACGCCCACTCTCTTGCCTTTAAGGCCGGTTAAGTTCCCTTCTGGACCACCACCGGTGTAATTGTAATCCCAGCGGCTGGTGTGAAACGTGTGGCCTTTATAGTCACCAATACCTTCGATACCGGGCAGTTTAGGTCGATTCAATGGGCCATTGGCCATAACCACATAACGCGCTCGCATGCGGTCGCCTCTGTTGGTTTTCACGGTCCATAATTTGGCCGCTTCGTCCCACTCAAGACCTTGTACCTCTGTTTGAAAACACGCGTGTTCGTAGAGGTTAAATTTTTCGCCAATTGCCTTGCTGTGCGCTAGGATTTCCGGCGCGTGGGTGTATTTTTCTTTGGGCACAAAGTTCAATTCTTCGCACAGCGGCAGGTAGACATAAGATTCAACATCGCAAGCCGCGCCTGGATATCTGTTCCAATACCATGTGCCGCCAAAATCGCCGCCTTTTTCAATGATACGGACACTGCCCACACCGGCTTCAGTCAAACGCGCACCGGACAACAAACCACCAAAACCACCGCCAATCACAATGACATCTACTTGGTCTTCTAATGGCGCTCTAGAGAACCCGGATTCGACATAAGGGTCGTCTACATAGTGGGAAAAATCTCCTACTACCTCTTGATATTGCGCACTGCCATCGCTGCGCAAGCGCTTGTCTCTCTCCACGCGATATTTTTCTCTCAGCGCATCAGGGTCAAAACCCAATTCATTTACAGCAGAATTCTCACTAGACACAGTTACTACACTCCTAAATCTCTCAACACATTTACCAATCAGATCACCAAACCCCAAACATGCCCTACTGCTCTGCGCTGAAAGCTGTTGAGCAGGAAAATAGGCGCTTTGAGCACGGGCGTAGGGATAACACATAGCTTGTAAATAGCGTTTATTACTTTTAATACTTCTTTTGCTTTTATTGCTTTTATTAGTTGGCAACTCCCTCCGGAGCGGTCCCTAAGCGG
>QXZU01000167.1:3159-25362 GCA_009886205.1 K189A clade bacterium
TTGCTTTTATTGCTTTTATTAGTTGGCAACTCCCTCCGGAGCGGTCCCTAAGCGGTATTATTATAGATCCGTGAAGTAATAAAAGGATAGAGCGACATCGCAATTGCAAAATCCAGACAGTGTGCAACGTGCAATTTTTACGCGGCTTTATCCAAGTGAGTAAAAGTACGACAGGTTTGTGCGGGCACCACTCAAACCTTTGCAGCCGAGCAACCTGACGAGGGCGGCATAAAAAAGCGCGTTGCTTTTATTATTAACAAACGCATCGATCAAAGTTAGAGAAGGTTAGAGGGAGTTAGAGGCTTTACCTGAACAGGTAAATTACTGACAAGCAGCTGCAACGCTAATAATTACTTCCGTAAACGCGCCAGCATGGGGCAAGTTTCAATGCGCAGCAGAGCGAAAGATGTACAAGATCCGCATCGCCCACAGTTAGCGGGCCTGACTAAAGCCGTCAGCTTCAGAGACAAACCCAACCGACGTCGAAATAATCGTATTGTTAGGCGTTACGCAGCGCAGCCATTTATTCTAGCGCTACGCCTTGCTGCCGCAACAACTTCACCTTCCTCTCGCCTATACGAGTGCCGCTGCGCTTTTGCCTCAACAACCATAGCCCTAGCTTATAGCCGTCGTGACTTATATAAGAAACCGGAACATTCGCGTCTCGATTTTCACTAACGTATTTCCTTAGATGTTTAAAGCCTTCATTCCATTCCGCATCACTACTACTCATCCGTCCCTCCAAAAAAGAAAAACTCAAGTACTGGTTCTAGCGCTCAAAACTACTGGCAGCAAAATATGTATACACCTACAAATACGCTTATGGAATCGATTTAATTACCCAGTTCTTCAGGCCAAATACCACTTTGCTACCTTTCTTCCCAAAACCGGCCTATTTACTCCAAATCGAGTTAAAAAAAGGCCTAAATGGCTAAAAAATTTACGGCGGCGGAATACTAAAACCACGGACAACTGCCTACGTCTACAAAAGTCGACGCCCGAGTGTTTAAATCCAGAAAAAGGCTTACGGCGAGTGTGGGCGGGACTGGGAGTTTGGTTTTTTAAAAAAAAGAAGTTAAAGACTTTCCGAAATCCGTCATAGGTGCCAAGACTGGCACCTATGACGACATATCGCTTATTTAGAAACGTTTTACATTCGCTCTATAATAATTGCAGGCGCCATACCACCGGCGGCACACATAGTGACTAAGCCGGTAGCCTTATTGCTGCGCTCTAGCTCGTCTAAAGCGGTACCAATCAGCATGGCGCCTGTGGCACCAATTGGGTGGCCCAGAGCAATGGCGCCGCCGTTGACGTTCACCTTACTGTGGTCAACGTCTAGGTCGCGCATAAACTTAACGGGGACCACGGCAAAGGCTTCGTTCACTTCAAACAAGTCAATGTCGCTTAGAGACATTTTTGCTTTGCCCAGTACTTTTTTCGCAGCATCTACAGGAGCATTCAAAATGTGCTCGGGTGAATGGCCCATATTTGCCATTGCCTTGATCTTAGCCCGAGGCTTTAAACCATGCGCTTTGGCATACTCAGGAGATGCCAATACCAAGGCGCCAGCGCCATCTACCACGCCAGAAGAACTGCCAGCATGGTGAACATGCTCTATGTCAAGCCCGGGCCAGTGCTTTGCAACCATTTCACGGAAAGTCAGACCTGAATCGTAAAACGGTAGATCCATGAAATTACCGAATACTGGCTGCAACTTAGCTAAGCTTTCAGCTGTGGTCTGGGGGCGAGGAAACTCTTCGTCGTCTAATGCCAACGTGCCGTCGGGGCGATAAACCGGAATTAGACTCTTGGCAAAGGCGCCCGCTTGCACGGCTAGTCCAGCCCGGCGCTGGCTTTCTGCGGAAAACGCGTCTAGCTCTAAGCGGCTAAAGCCTTCTTGAGTAGCAATAATATCTGCTGCAATACCCACATTAGTTTGCGGATGACGGTCGCGTAAATCTGTATTGTGGGCGTCTAGCGGCGTGGGAAACCCCTCTGCCGCCACGTAGGACATCATTTCAACCCCACCCGCAACAACCAAGTCTTCCATACCAGACATAATGCTGGCAGCAGCCATGTTCACAGCAGAGATACCACCGCCACAAAAGCGATCGAGTGTTACACCCGATGCTTTAATGGAATATCCCGCATCCAATGCCGACATACGACCAATACAATTACTCTGCTTTTTCACCTGACTGCTGCAGCTGATAATGACATCGTCAATTTCTTCCGTATTGAGGTTATTTCTCTCAGCAAGTGAACGCAGTACCGTTGAAAGCAGCTTCTGCGGATGCATTTCCCAGAGTGCGCCCTTACCTTGCTTACCCACACCCCTCGGTGTGCGCGCCGCGTCAATAATCCATGCTTCCATACCGTGTTCTCCCACTGTTTTCTAAAATTCTGAAGTCTAAAATTCTGTATATACTCGGTTGATACAGAGTACTGGATCCTAAAACCCTGTTGCGAATGTCTCGCAAAATGCAATGCGACCCGCCAACCGTGAGCAGAGATTAGCACAACCTTGTGTGAATTCGCTGCTACGGATATCAGCAAAAAAGATGTCTTTCTTTGGTGTATCCTTGTCAACATGATATTGCTAAGCAACCTTTTCCAATCTATTTGAATATTGCGAGTGGATTATGCAATCAGACCTGAAGAAGATGTTGAAGAAGAACGAGCAGCTCAATCAGCTGGATATGGCGACTGTGGCAAGCCACATTCAACGTGAAGGCGATGAATGGATCTACAACACAATTATGCTTGAAGGCTACGATGTACCTTTTAAGTACTTGCGAAAAAAAGCCTATAAAAACCTCAAGGGCGCGCGAGTAAACGTGACCTACTACCCAGAAACCGAACAGGTTGCCGGAATGGATTTCGAAATCATGAAGGTTGTGCGTATTAAGCGTTCCTAGGAAGCTAAGCCACTCACGCGCCAAAACAATCCGCGCAAATGCGCTCCCAGCGCCCTCAAAAGCACCTCCATAAGCACCTCCATAAGCACATATGAACGTGTGTTCGAAAGTAATTCTTAAAGCACCGCTTTCTATCACTTCCGCTAAAAGCAACATTAGAAAAAGGACTCGCCCTAAACAAGTTTGCGCAACAAGTTACAAATTCAACTAGAAGAATATTGAAAAAGTCTCGTACACTCAGACCTTTGTAAAACAAGGAGAGCACAATGAGCACACAAGACACTTACGTTCCCCCCAAAGTATGGACTTGGGATCAAAGCAGCGGCGGCAAATTTGCCAATATCAACCGCCCTATCGCCGGTGCAACTCATGACAAAGAACTACCTGTGGGTGAACATCCACTTCAACTGTACTCTCTGGGCACACCCAATGGCGTAAAGGTCACCGTTTTGCTTGAGGAACTCCTAGCCCTAGGTTTTAGCGGTGCAGAGTATGATGCTTGGATCATTAATATCGGTAACGGCGACCAATTTGGTAGCGGTTTCGTCGCAGCCAATCCAAATTCAAAAATCCCAGCATTAATGGACCACAGCACCTCGCCCACCACCAGAGTGTTTGAGTCTGGTGCAATCATGGTTTATTTGGCCGAAAAATTTGGTGCATTCTTACCCACTGACCCGTCCCAGCGCGCTGAGTGTATGTCGTGGCTATTTTGGCAAATGGGCAGTGCGCCCTATCTGGGAGGTGGCTTTGGTCACTTTTATGCCTACGCACCGGAAAAATACGAATACCCGATCAATCGATTTGCCATGGAAGTAAAGCGGCAACTCGACGTGCTAGACCGCAACTTGGCGGAGCGCGCGTATCTTTGTGGCGATGACTACAACATTTCGGATATGGCCAACTACTCTTGGTATGGCAACTTAGTGTTAAACAACATTTACGAGTCGCGAGAATTCCTCGACGTAGCAAGCTATACCAACGTTGCAAGGTGGGCGACGCAAATTGAGGAGCGTACCGCTGTACAGCGTGGACGTCGCGTAAATAGACCTTGGGGTCCTGAAGAGGAGCGTGTAACAGAGCGACATAGTGCCAGCGACTTTGACTAGCGCTTGCGTACTCGCTTGCATCAAAGCGCACTAGTTGCCATGCCAACGCGGGCTCTGCTTGGGTCCGCTTTTGACAACTGATCCGGCTAAAACCAAGCAAAACAGAGCAAAAGCTAAATTAGACAAGGCGGGCAAAGCCGCCCGTCCAAGTTTTTGTTCTCCACACCTGTTATCCACCGTTTAATTTTTTCTACTTCATTTCTAACATCTCATTTCTACTACCCAACTGCATTTAAGGAATACCAATGACAGAACGAATCCCCTTAGTTCTTAGAGAAGATGTCGATCAAGTCGCTTACCTCACCCTTAACAGGCCAGACAAACTCAACGCGCTAACAGTTTCCATGTTTGAGGAACTGCGCAAGCATGTATCCGATATCAGCAAAGATGCCTCCGTGAGTTGTGTTGTGTTAAGCGGCGCAGGTAAGTGTTTTTCTGCCGGTCACGATTTAGCTGATATCGCAGGTGGTGAGCGGGTCCCCTCACGCGGCTGGCATTCTGAAACCTTGCGCCTTATGGAGTTGCTGCCCAAGCCCGTTATTGCAGCGGTGCATGGACATTGCTATACCGGCGCGCTGGAAGTTGCCTTAGCCGCAGACTTTATTGTTGCTTCCACTACAGCAAGATTTGCCGACACCCATGCGAAATGGGCGCTCACACCGGTATGGGGTATGAGCCAACGACTTCCGCGCCGTGTAGGGGTCAGCACAGCCAAACGTATGATGTTTACCGGCGCCACACTGAAAGCTGAAGAGGCATTAAGGGTAGGGCTAGCGGAAGTGGTGTTAGACAACGAACACTTTATTCAAGAGGTAGCCCAAATCTGCAAAACCATTGTAGATAACTCCTCATTCACTCACGCGGCGAACAAAACGCTTCTTGAGACTACCGACGGTAAATCGTTAGATGGCGGACTGCAGTGGGAAGTGTATGCCAGCGAAGGCGTGGGACCTGACATGCAGGCGCGTATCGCAGCATTCAACAAGAAGTAGCTGCTAAGTTGCAGTAGCCGGGTAACCGGCACCTGTACTGGGCGGCTTTTTTTTGCAAGACAATCACCGCACAACTGCCGAGCATCGGAAAGGCTACAAGGCTATAGCGACACGCTATAGAAATACGCTATCGAGATACGCTATCGAGATACGCTACGCTATAGAGACACATACTAGAGAGACATACTAGCGAGACACAATGCTCAAAAGTCTACATAACCGCCTCAGCAACGCCCAAGTGCTGCTAGAACCTTTGGCCCCTGAGCATCATGAGGCGCTGCGTCTGGCTTGCGCTGAAGACCAGGAGATATGGGACATTTATCCTAACTCAATGCTGGGCGAACACTTCGACGAAGCCATCGCCGACATGGGTAAGGCTCGCAACCGAGCGGTGTTTGCTGCCATTAAAATTGACCTACACGGTACGCAAAAAGTCGTCGGCATGACCAGTTATATCAACCCCGACCAACAAGGCGTGGTAGAAATCGGCGGCACTTACATCAGTCCCGAAGTTAGAGGAACAGATTTCAACCTGACTATGAAGCGCTTGCTCATAGAACACGGTTTTGCCTGTGGTTATCGTCGTATTGAATTCCGCGTGGATGTGCGCAATAAACGCTCACAAAAAGCAGTACTCAAACTAGGGGCAAAACAAGACGGCATTTTGCGCAAGAACAGGATCACTTGGACAGGCCATATCCGTGACACAGTAGTGTTCAGTCTTTTCCAAGACGAATGGCAGACAACTCACGGCACTGCCTAGCTGGCGCTATAGTCCTGGCGAGTTTGGCAGTTATCCCACAGACATAGCTAAAACACGGGAAATTTCGGTAAACCCCTTGCCACTTTCTTCGCGCCATTCGTTGAACGCATCTTGGGTAAGGAACAGTGCCTTTTGACTGGTGGGTTCTTTTTCCACCACCCCGGCGCCGACTAATGCAGAGACAACATCTCTACTCAAAAGTGGTGTTTCAAAACCAATAAAACGTAAAAAATACCGCCCACTCTGGCCGCCCAAACGCGCTCCGCGTTTTTTCAACAGCAACCACATTTGCACAAAGTCATCTTCGGGCCAGTTGGCTAAAAACTTGCCGAATGAACCATGCTCTCGCCGAATATCCAGCATAAATTGAGCATTCTCTCGGACACTGCGGATCTTCGTACCGTGGCGCACAATATCGGTATTTTGCTGTAAAACTTCCAACTCTTCGTCCGCCAACATGGCGCAGTGCATGACATCAAACTCGTTAAAAGCCTTCTCAAACCCGGGCCATTTAGCGGTGATAATTTTCCACACAAAGCCCGCACGAAAAACACAGGCAGTCATCTCAGCCAACACATCAGCGTCATTCAACTTGGCGAGGTTTACCTTTTTCTGCGGGTTACCCAGCAGCGCCTCAAGGGCATTTTCGCCCCCCTTACGCCGAGCGGCACGCTGGTAAATTTGGTCAAATGAATCCATGAAGTGTTCTCACTCGTTATTATTAGTTTGCTGTCTTAAATCAGAGTATTCAGCCCGAGTAATAGCGCTTGGTAAGCGCTCTCACTATTCACCGCTGCCCTGAGTTTTAGCGCCGGAGTTTAGCTACGCGCCAAACAGATTACGAATACGCTACGGCAATCTTAGCCGCAATTACAGGCCAAGACGGAAGTCTCGTGGAAGATTTTACCGTCAATCATGCCTAGTAATTAGCCCTGCCTTTCGGCATCTTAAACAGCAAAAAATAAGGGAACAAAAAATGTCGTCAATTCTCAGCCAAGCACTGACCCTGCCATGCGGTGTAAGCGTTCCAAATCGGATCTGCAAAGCCGCTATGACCGAGGGCCTTGCCAGCCCTGCGGGCCTTCCTACACCGGAACTAGAACGGCTTTATGGGCTGTGGAGTGATGGCGGCGCGGGCATCTTACTTTCAGGCAACATCCAAGTTGATGCAGATCACCTAGAGCGCCCGGGCAATGTAATCGTAGACAAAGTGCCAGACAACGAGATGCACGTGGCACTTAGCAATTGGGCCGCCCAGGGCACCAGAGCCGGCAACCATTTCTGGGCCCAAATCAGCCACGCTGGAAGACAAACTCAAACCGGCGTAAACAAAACGCCGAAAGCCCCTTCAGCGGTAGCAGTAGGCATACCCGGTGGCCAATTTGGTCAACCCATTGCGCTGACTATTGCAGAAATCCAAGACATAGTCGCGCGCTTTGCAATCTGCGCTCGGGCCTGTAAAGACGCAGGATTTACCGGGGTCCAAGTACACGCAGCCCACGGTTATTTGCTTTCACAATTTCTCAGTCCCAGAAGCAACCTACGGGAAGATCACTATGGCGGCAGTCTAGAAAACCGTGCGCGCGCACTGATTGAAGTGATCACCGCTATTCGCCAAGCAGTGGGGCCAGAGTTTCCCATTTGCGTAAAGCTCAATAGCGCAGATTTCCAAAAAGGTGGCTTCGCATTTGAAGACAGCCTTGTTGTTGCTAAATGGTTAGAAGAGGCCAGCGTAGACATACTGGAAATTTCTGGAGGCACTTACGAGCAACCCAAGCTCATTGGGGTCGAGGGAGTAGAGGCGGTTGAAGAGCAAAATGTAAAAGAATCAACGGCCATGCGCGAAGCCTACTTCGTGGATTTTGCCATCACCATGCAAGAACATGTTTCCATCCCCTTAATGGTAACCGGGGGCTTTAGACAACTTGCTGTGATGGAGGAAGCGATATCCAGCGGCGGCGCAGACATGATTGGTATCGGACGGCCTATGTGTGTGTTGACCGATGCGCCGAATAGACTTTTTGCTGGCCAAGCAGAACTACCTAGATACGAGCAAGAGCTGTCGCTATTTCCTAAATGGTTGTCGTTTCTCGCGAACTTAAAGCCGTTTTGGGCATTGGCGACATTTGGTGTGCAATTTTGGTACTACGCGCAACTCGAACTACTGGGTAGAACCGGCGAAGCCAAGGTTGAGATGACACCGTTTCAGGCCACTAAGAGAATCCAGGCCTTTGAGAAACAATGGTTGAGTGAGCGCTAGCGCCCGCAACGTAAATTCCTGCGACTCAATCTAAATCACTAGACTGAGTCGTTTGGGTTAGCGCACAGAGCCTCTTGGCATTCCTAGATACGCCCAATGCCGACTATAAATTTCGGCCAGAGATTTATGCCAACGAAGTACTGACAAACACCATATAGAACACGATGCTGATCAGCGCCACTGCAGAGATTGTGGTCAGCACGTCACTTTGTTGATTGTTTGCAACCACGGCTTTTTCTGGCGCAGCTAAGAAAAGTATGATGCGTAAATACAATACGTATTGCAGTGATAACACGCCAAACATCAGTAATGACGTCATGGAGGCCAACTCGTAAATGTCCTGCAGGCCTGTGACCGCGCCAATAATCACCCCCACCAATCCTATGCTGGGAAGATATCGACCAAGCGCTCTAAGTGAGTCACCTTTGCCGCTGAGCTTATTTAACCCAACGACCACTACGATTGAAAAACTCACATAAACAAGCGCAAATCCGTCAATAAAGGCACTGGCATTGGCTGCATATATTTCAGCGAAATATACGCCAACAACAAAGAGCAGTATGGCGACGACCTTAAAGCCCCAGTGCGCTGTATCTGCGTAAGTCCCAACGTCCCCGCTCAACAACTGCAAGGGCAGTTTCAATATCAATGCAAAAACCACCGTGAGCAGCGCCATGCTGGCCATGAGATGGAACGCAAATAAATCCTCTTGATTGGCAAGCAACCCTACTGATGCTATGACCAAAAACAGCAATCCAATATCTAGGACAATTTGATTGGCCACTAACAAGAACCGTTGCCAAGAAAATCCATTGGCCACCAGCACCAACAGTAATGGCCCAAACACCATGGCTAATCCCGGCATGTCTATCGACCCAGCAAAGGCAAGCATATTTCTCTCCATTATTATTTTTATTAGCCCGAGCACTTTGCCCGTTGAGACTACAAGCGGTTTACTCTCTTCATCTTCTAGCGTTTAGGTTAGCACGCCTTTGCCGCCGACCTTAGGGCAGGCGGCATTAACGCCAAGCCTAGTTACTTAAAGTTTTACTCTGCCAAGATTCGGCCTAACAGTATGGACGCCACTTCTTTGCCATGAGAGTTTTGCAAAAAATGCCCTGCGTCCGAAATACCATCAAAGGAGGCATTCATTCGCTCGGCCCAAGTTCTACCCCAAGCCTCGGTAAATACATCATCTGCACACCCCCAAATAAAGTAAACGGGTTTACGCCATTGCAACAGGGTCTTGTAATGATGAGTTTGCGCTGCCGCATTGCCATTAAGGTAGCTGTCCAATGGAATAGACAATGGGAATTTCCGGTAGCCGTTATAAGCTTCGTCAGGCAAGCCCTTATAAGGCGCAGAAAATCCCTCATACATTTCTAACGCCTTGCCCTCAATCGCTGGCGGCGTACCATTCATTAAGGCTGGAAAAATGACTTCAGGGCCAGCTAGGCCTGCGCTGAGCACCAATAAAAGCGCCAAATCAGGCTGAGTGCGATGGAACCGCCCGCCCTCATGCCAAGCTGCATTCCAATTGCGGATGCCCTCACTGTATTCGTATTCAGGGTGATGTAGCCAAGTATTCATAATGCACAAACGATCAAAGCGCTCTGGCATATAAACCGACTGCGCCAAGCCTGTAGGCCCGCCCCAGTCTTGGCAGACCAGCGTAATATTTTTTAAATCTAGGGCATAAATGAGACTGGTCAGCACCTCAGTGTGCCGTGCAATGGTGTACCAATTAAAATCTGTGGGCTTATCAGAGCGCCCGAAACCCAAGTGATCTGGAGCAATACAGCGATATCCAGCCTCCACTAACAGCGGGATTATGTCTCGATAGAGGTAAGACCATGCCGGCATACCGTGCATAAGCAACATGACTGGCCCATCTCTGGGTCCCTCATCAACGTAGTGCACGCGCATGTCCTGCCATGAGTGATAATTAGGCGCATAAGGAAAGTCTGCAATATGCGCAAAATTGGCGTCCGGGGTTCTAATAAAATCTGTCATAAGTCCACTCCCTTATTGTTTTTGTGTTTTTGTATCGCTCGCGAATCTGCTGTTTAACTCGCACAATTTCTAATGACAGCCATTAAACGCTTTAGCAGTATATAATACTTTTTTTCGAAAAATTCACGGAACAGCTCATGGCTAAACTTGACCACATAATGTTCGCCACACCGGACTTAGATCAAGGCATCGAAGAGATAGCTGACTTAACCGGAGTAAAGCCCGCCTTGGGCGGCGCACACCCGGGTATTGGTACACGCAATGCGCTGCTATCGCTGGGTGAAGACCAATATCTAGAAATCATCGCGCCTGACCACCGCCAGAATCTATCAGGCACCACTGGCGAGCTTCTCCTTGAACACGGCGGTTCGGGCATACGCGGCTGGGCTGTGGCCACCACAGATCTAAATTCTCTAGCCGACTTTGCGACAAATGCTGGCTATGGCTGCCAAGACATCATAGATATGAGCCGGACCACACCAGAGGGGGTGCATTTAGAATGGCAGTTACGATTTCTGACTGGCAATAATCTACTGCCCTTTTTCATCGACTGGAAGGTTTCACCACACCCAGCCCTAAGCACACCAAAGGGATGTTCATTGATAGAATTTTGCGTTGCAACCCAAGAGGTTGCTAAGTATCAACAACTCATGAACGCGCTGGATTTAGAGGTATCTATGACCAGTGACGGCAATCGCTTCGAAGCCGCACTGCAAACACCCAAGGGCATCGTTGAATTAGGCAATTGGTAAAACATAATTTAGGCCTGTGCGCCTAAACTCACTTGGCGATCACTGAGGGGGAAAAATAGCCTGCCCTATCCAACGGTTGCGCCTCAGTCGGCATAAAGTTAGGCCGACAAAATCACCGCCTTGGCTACTTTCTCGGGCAAGACACCCCCACAAGAGCCCTCTCCACAACCTTCTATCGGCTTTTCTCTCTACTCAGTCTAAAAGAAGTAAAAGTTTCTACCCGGAATGGGAGTATGCGCGGCTATATAGGTGCCAATGGGGAACCCTAGCTTTCTTACCCATTGCTCTTTTGGTCTTGCTTCATTTGCTTTTTTCGACGGGGCATACTGACTGAAATTTCACTTCTTCCTCTCATTTTTTTGTGATGCGGAAATGAAGCTAGGTCGTATGTAAGGCGATAAAAATACTAATAGTGCCCATACGAATTCTGCCAATCCAAGCAAGTTTAACAATTCACTCTTGGAGAGAATCATGTTTAGTAAAGGTTCAAGTATAAACCTTGTTCTACGTTCTATAACTTTCTATTTGCTGGCGATTGCGCCTTTTGCACTGACATCCACAGTCAATGCAGCAGGGTCAGCAAACGCTGATGAAATTATCGAAGAGGTCATAGTAACCGGCTCTAGAATCCCACAAAACTCAAACCTAGTTAGTTCAAGTCCAGTGACCCAAGTGGGTGCTGAAGAACTTATTTATGGCGGCATAGTTAGGATTGAAGATCTACTCAACGATCTACCTCAAACACGAGGCAATAACGCTTCTACAGACTCCAACGGCGCCGTGGGTACATCCTCCGTAGACCTACGAGGTTTAGGGCGTGACCGCACGCTGGTGCTTTTGAACGGCAAGCGCTTAGTGAGGGGTTCTCCCAGGCAAGCAGGCGGCGGCGCTGACCTTAACCAGATACCAGATCTGGTGATTAAAAAGGTTGAAGTTCTGACTGGTGGAGCCTCAGCTGTTTATGGCTCCGGCGCCATCGCCGGTGGTGTTAACTTCATCCTGGATGACACTTTTGAAGGCATCAAGTTTGATTACCAGTTCAGTCAGTATCAACACAAAAACAATGACAATAGGATCCAAAATATTGTCTCTTCTACCGGATTCGATCTACCTTCCGGGCGTGTCAGTGACGGCGATACTAATACTTATTCATTCGCCTACGGTGCCGAAATAAACGACGGCAGCGGTCATATGACCCTCTATGCAACTCATAGAGATGTAGATCCTGTTTTGCAGAGTAGCCGTGACTATTCAGCTTGTTCACTCAATTCAAGCAATACAGGTTGCGGTGGTTCATCGACTCTACCTCGAGGTCGTTTCACCGATTTCGGCAGCATCGGATCAGCTAAATCAGCAGCCATTGATGCGGCCCTAGAGACAGACATCGGAACGCCAGCATTCCGCGCACTAAGAGATCCTGCAAACGCGGCTATGCTTGCAGCGGAGCAAATGCGCATTGAAGGTATCCTGAATGCAAATGCATCATTCGCTGCCCTTAGCAGCTTTGACTTGGTGACAGCTGACAATAGTAATGATTTCCGCACCCGTACAGGTGACTTGTATAACTTTGCGCCACTCAACTACTACCAACGTCCAGATAAAAGAACCTTGATTGGCGGCTATTTCAATAACGAATTCAGTGAGCACGTAGAGATCTATGCGGAAGTCGGTTATGGCCGTGATGAAACCCAGTCTCAGATCGCTCCTTCTGGTGCATTCTTTGTCACAGAAGATCTGTTCTGTGGTAACCCTTTGCTATCAGCCGCTCAGTTTCAACAAATTTGCGGGCAATACGGGCTGACTAATACTCAGTTTTTCAGTGAAGTGGGCGCTCTAGCAGGACTAGCGAGCAACCCAACCCTGAATATTGGCCGAAGAAACCTAGAAGGCGGTTCGCGACAAGATGATATTTTGCACACCTCCTATAGAGCAGTATTCGGCGTAAAAGGCGATATAGACAGCGCATGGTCCTATGACGTGTCCGTCAATTTTGCCCAAACAGATTTTTCCGAAACCTATCAAAACGACTTATCTATTACCCGCATCACTCGGGCACTAGATGTGGTCACAGATGCCAACGGCAACCCAGTCTGTCGCAGCGTTCAAGACGGTTCAGACGCAAACTGCGTGCCATGGAACGTGTTCACAAATAACGGCAATCAAATCGCCACTAACGTTCGCGATGGTGTGACACAAGCGGCTATCGATTACCTGACACTGCCTCTGTTTGCAACAGGTAGCACATCGCTAAACCAATTCAATGCGTTCGTTGTAGGTGACTTGAGCGACTATGGCGTGATTATTCCTTCAGCAGACAGCGGCATTAGCGTTTCCTTCGGTGTGGAGTATATCGAAGAAACATTAGTGCTTACTCCCGACAACGGATTCACATCCGGCGACGGCGCTGGCCAAGGTGGCCCTACCTCCGGCGTAGACGGCACGCTGTCAGTAAATGAATTCTTCTTAGAGACTCGAATTCCTCTCGTGGAAAATAAGACGGGTGCTCAATCACTAGTATTCGATGCTGGACTGCGAGTAGCCGATTACTCAACCGGACAAGATACAACGTCGTTTAAGACTGCTGTCTCTTGGGCAATTGTCGACGACTTTAAGTTCCGAGCAAGTTTCCAGCGCGCGTCACGTCACGCCAATATCAGAGAATTGTTTGCGCCTACATCAATTGGCTTATTCGACGGTACTGATCCCTGTGCAAATACCACGGACGCTGACGGCAACCCAGTAAACCCAACAGCGACAGCGGCACAGTGTGCGAATACACGCGTAACCGCTGCTCAGTTTGGCAACATCGCATCAAGCCCAGCGGGGCAATACAATGAGGTTACCGGCGGTAATGTTAACTTGGCGCCTGAAGAATCAGACACCATTTCCTTTGGGTTCTTGATTACACCTTCAGCTGTACCGGGTCTTGATATCTCCATAGACTATTACAGCATCGACTTAGTCGAAGCCATCGCCGGCATTGGATCTCAAGAGATTTTGGATAACTGTATCGCCAATGGAACGCCTGCTCTGTGTGCACTTATCAACCGAGGCGCTGGCGGCACACTTTGGTTGGGCCAAGACAATATCGTCAACACTAATATCAATACCGGCTTCGAAGAGCGCAATGGCATTGACCTGAACGTAAACTACGCGTTGGATATTGGTGAAGCTGGCACGATAGACATTAAGGCTGTAGCTACTTATTTGTTAGCCT
The DNA here is from genome assembly GCA_009886205.1 of K189A clade bacterium. GTDB lineage: Bacteria > Pseudomonadota > Gammaproteobacteria > Pseudomonadales > Azotimanducaceae > UBA4421. Next base: position 17,187 of record QXZU01000167.1, read on the forward strand.
ACGACTCTCAAAGCATCCCAGGCGGCCCAATCAGTGATTGCGTTGGAAGATGGGGTAGCATTTGTGAAGTACCCAACCCTGAACTTGCAGCCAATCTTAGAGCAACTTGGTACAGCCCCTATGACTTCAGTATCAGTACTTCGCTGAGATATGTAGACTCTGTAGATTCAGACGATGGCGCGCGACCGGGCTTTGCATCACAAACCTACGTTGATTTGTCGGCACTCTATGAATATAAATTCCTAAACTTCCGTTTAGGCGCAAATAATCTATTCGATAGACAGCCACCGATTGCGGGTAACCCACCAACAGGGAATGGTAATACTTATGCTGAAGCTTATGACGGCTTAGGTCGTTACGTATTCTTTGGTGTCGGTGCAAGCTTTTAAGCATCTTTAAGCTGCACCTATTCAAAGGGCGAACTTAGTTCGCCCTTTTTTTTGCCTGCACTCCTTGCTACTACCCCTCACTTTTTCGATAGATTAGATCACCACAAACACACTATTATGTTTCTAAAGAGTGCCACTGGGGAGAGGTGTTGTGCCGGGACATATGGATTTTGATGCGCAAATGGTTGCGCAAGCTAAGCCTATTAAGAGAACTGAAAAGGCCAATGTAGAGACCAAGCGCGTTATGTGCGCCACCTGCGATATTGCATGCAGTGTCATAAGCGAGGTCAAAGACGGTCAGGTCATCAAAGTCCGCTCATCTGACAACCCAATGTTCCGGGGCAATATCTGCATGAAGGGTATTGTTGCGCCTAAAGGCTTTGCCAATCCAAATAGAATTACTCACCCACTTAAAAGAGTCGGCGAAAGGGGCTCTGGCAAATGGGAACAAGTGACCTGGGATGAGGCTTGGGCTGACATTGGTCCGCGCTTGCAAAAAATCATAGACGAACATGGCCCTGAGGCCTGGGCTGTTGCCACCAGTCAATGGAATACCGGCACAGACCACGGCTTAGGTCGCCGCATAATGAATAACATCGGCACGCCCAACTGGATTAGCGGCGTTGCCCTGTGCGCGGGTAACACTGCTGCCATCAACCGATTTACCTACGGTTGGTTTCCTAGCCCTGATTATGGCAATACCAACTGCATCGTCTTGTTCGGTCACAACCCAAAACGACACAGCTGGGTGCCCATTTATAACAGTATCCGCAAAGCCCAAGCGCGGGGCGCCAAGTTAATCGTATTGGACCCACGCAAAAGTGAAAGCGCTGAAGTGGCAGATATATGGCTGCCTCTCAAAGCCGGCTCGGACGCGGCCATGTGCCTTGGCTGGCTCAAAGTCATAATAGACGAAGAATTATACGACAAAGATTTTGTCAAAGATTGGACCGTTGGCTTTGACGAATTAAAAACCAGAGTCGACGAGTACCCACTGGAGCGCGTGGCACGGTTAACTGAATGCGACCCGGAACTGATTGCCCAAGCGGCACGCATCTATGCCACTGCTGGCCCTTCGATTATCCCGTGGACACCCATCACGGATATGCAGCGCAACAGCACCTCAGCCATTCGCCTGCACAGTATTCTGCGCTCGGTATGTGGATATTTAGACGTCAAAGGTGGCGAAACACTGCAAGGCTTTAACCCCAACGTGGTCTCTGAATCCGTCATTGAAATGCACGAAGCGCTTTCGGAGAAGCAAAAGGCCAAGCAGTTGGGATCCAAGACCCACCCAGCATTTACCTACACCGGTCAGCGTGCTTTGCGTGAGCCAAGCAAACGTGTGTGGGGGCATGAGTATCCAAACCAGGTGACAGGCTGCTTTATGGCCAACCCCTCAGCCACCTTCAGAGCCATGGCTGGAGAAGGCGAGTATCCTGTAAAAGCGTTCTTCTCGCTGGGCAACAATACGACCATGAGCTTTGCCAACATGCCGCTCATTATCAAAGCCATCATGAATCAAGATTTAGTGGTAGTGCACGAACAGTTTATGTCGCCTACCGCGCAAATGGCCGACTATGTGCTGCCTGGCGATAGCTGGCTTGAAAGACCCTGGCTCAGCGACAGTTATGGTTGGAGCTCGGTGTACCGACCCTCTCAGCAATCTATGCAGCCGCCGGGAGAGTGTCGTTCAACTTTTGAGTTTTGGCGCTGCACAGCCAATGCACTAGGACGCCCAGAGTTAGTGCCTTGGCATTCTATTGAATCTTTCTACGATGAGCGTTTACAAGGTACCGGCATGAGCTTCAAAGAGTTGTCGGAAAATCACGACATTTACTTTGTGCCACCGGAAGCAAAAAAGTATCTGCGCACGGGCTTTGGTACGCCTAGTGGCAAGGTTGAGCTGGCCTCCTCCGTGTTGGCTGACCTTGGCTTCGACCCGCTACCCTACTTTCGCGAAGACCCGCCCATGGACCCAGAGTATCCATTGATGATGTTCACCGGTGTCCGTGAGGACGAATATTTCCAAACAGGTCACAGACACATTCCTGAAATGCGCGTGCGCAAACCCGAACCGCTGCTGTTTATTAACGCTACGACCGCAAAGGAAACCGGTGTCGAAGAAGGCCAATGGGTAGAGGTGAGCAACCCAACTGGCAGCATTGAAATCAAGGTGGCCATAAAGCCTGAAATGCCCACAGGGCTAGTACGCATTCCTCATGGCTGGTGGAAGCCCGAAATGCCTCAGGGCAATGGCGAACTTTCCGGCGCACACAAATACGCGGATGCACAACTGTGTCCGGACGACGAAGACTACTTGGACCGCGAGCAAGGTATTCCCCACTTGAAAGGTATACCTTGTCGAATCAGCGCCCTTGCAGAGGCACAAATATTGGCCATACAAACAACCCCGGCCTCACCAGAGGCAAATCAAGCCTTTATGGTTGAGGCTAATCAGGGCGGCGCCATGTCAGGCGATTTCATGGAAGACAAAATCGTTGATGCAAATCTGGGTTATGATGCGGCGGAGTTGAGGGAGTATCGCGACAGACTGTCAGATCCAGCGGAATAACAAAAAATGCTTACAAGAAAAATAATTGGCCTGTGCTTGGGCCTTATGCTGAGTCACGCCAGCGTGGCGCAAACCGTTTATCAAGTTTCAATTGGCAGTTACAAAAGCAAGGCCAATGCAGAAAAAGCGGCGGCAAAAGCTGCCCGAGAATTAGGGAACGGCTATTCGGTAGAGGCCACACAAACGAGCAGTGGTAGCTTGTATAGAGTGCTTTCAGAGCCGCTGCGCTCTCGCGGCGCCGCAGACTTAGTCAGCGCCAAAGCCCGCCGAGCAAATATTAACGGTGCGTGGGTGCTCACGCGCAACCGCCCGGCTGTTGCTTCAACGAATAATGCCCCCAGTGCTCCTAGCCGTTCGTTACCAACCACTGAGGAAGCGCTAGGCCTGCCAACGTCAGGTGCTCGACCAGAATCTGGAGCCAAAATTTCATCCGCAAATTCTTCCGCCAATAACGATGATGTCAATGCGCCACGGTCAGGCGTACAAGTACTAAATGGCCGCAAAGGCATACCTGTATCGCTTGCCGGTCAGAGCGGCGGCGTGACTAATGCCGGCGCGCTTAGCATACGAAGAACCGATGAAGCCCAAACACCGTTCAAAATCGACGGTATTTTAGACGAACCCATTTGGCAGGAAATTACTGTAATTGATGAATTTGTCACGGTTGAGCCAGACACCCTAAAAAAAGGAATCTACGAAACCCAGGTTAAGATCGCCTACACCGATAAAGGTCTTTATGTCGCAGCAGACATGGAACAGCCTCGAGATACGCAAATTAGAAGACTTTCAGGACGAGACGTTTTCTTTAATCTTAATCGAGACAGCATCAACTTAACCCTGGATACCTCTGGCGAGGGGCTCTATGGATTTTGGTTTGGCATCAACCTTGGCGACTCGCTTATGGATGGTAGCGTGCTTCCAGAAAAACGTTTTTCTAACGAATGGGATGGTCCTTGGTTGGGCGCGAGCCAACAATATGATGAGCGCTGGACTGCTGAGTTTTTCATTCCATGGAGCGCCATCTCCATGCCCGCCGCCACCGACAAACGTAATATGGGCATATACTTCTCTCGTAAAGTCGCTCATCTGGATGAGCGATGGGGATGGCCTGCCCTACCATTTACCAAGCCAAAATTCATGTCCGCGCTGCAACAACTGGAAATGGATGGCGTAGCACCGCGCCAGCAATATAATATTTACCCCTTTGCCGCCGCCACAGCGGACCAAATAGATGATGAAACGCGCTATCGCGTCGGCGCAGATATGTTCTGGCGGCCGTCTAGCAACTTTCAACTGAATGCAACTGTTAACCCAGACTTCGGCAACGTTGAATCAGATGACGTGGTCATCAACCTAAGTGCTACTGAAACCTTCTTCCCCGAGAAGCGTTTATTCTTTGTGGAAGGCCAGGAGATTTTTGTTGCAAGCCCCAGGGCAGACACGCGCAGCTCTGGCGTGGGCCAAGGCGGGCCACCTACAACGCTAGTTAACACACGACGTATTGGTGGCCGGCCACAAGCGCCCACACTGGCACTAGGCCAAACAGTCTCTAGCAGAGAACAAAATTTACCGGCAGATTTACTCGGTGCGGCAAAGGCAACAGGACAAATCGGTAAGTTCCGTTATGGCGTATTAGGTGCGTTTGAAGACGAGGTGGCATTCGAGTCTATGGTCAACAATCAACCCGTAAGACTCACCCAAGACGGCTCAGATTACGGAATTGGCCGACTGCTGTATGAAAATAATTCAGGCGGTAGCTACAAAGCGGTAGGCGTACTGTCTACGGTAGTTGACCACCAAGATCGCAGTGCCTACGTAACTGGCGTAGACGCCCACTATTTGTCAGCTAACGGTAAGTTACAGACCGATAGCCAAATCTTTAGATCCAATCTGACCGACAGTGATGTGGGTTACGGTGGCTTTATCGACTTTGAATATACGTTCCGTCAGGGCGTACAGCAGCGGCTCGGCATTGAACACTTCGATGACAACGTCAATATTAATGACCTTGGTTACCAAGCGCGTAACAACTACACGCAGATCAGAACAGCCCACACAAGAACCTCTTCTAATCTTTCATGGGCACGCAACAATCAATTCGATATACGTGGTGCGTTACAGGAAAACGGTGATGGATTTTTCACTAGAGGCGGTGTTTTTATTTCCAACCGCGCGACCTTTAACAACCTAACCAGTGTTACTGGACGCATCAGCCACTTTTATCCCGGCTATGACGATCTCAATAGCTTCGGTAATGGCGTTTATCGCATTGAAGAGAAAACCGCAGCGGGCCTTAGTTTTGACTCCAACTCAGCAAAGGCAGTGAGCTTTGGCGTTGGCCTTGGCTATGAAGAAGAGGACCTTGGCGGAGACAGTTATTACTACCATGCTAACGTTAACTGGCGACCATTAGACGGATTAAGCGTTGGCGCAGGCGTAAGATATCTGGATCGTAACGGTTGGTTGTTGCACCAAGAAAATCGCAACTTCACTACATTCTCGGCAGAACAGTGGCAGCCGAACCTTAACGTTGAATATTTCCTCAGCGCTAAACAGCAATTCAAAATTTCCGTGCAATGGGTTGGCATACGCGCCGAAGAGGATGGCTTCTACCTTTCCCCGGCCATATCCGGCGACTTGATCGCAACAACTAAACCGGCTGGGCCATCTGACTCATTCTCCATCTCAGACATGGTTTTTCAGGCCCGCTATCGTTGGGAAATTGCGCCACTATCCGACCTATTCATTGTCTACAGCCGAACCTCAGATTTATCTCAAGCATTACGCCAAGATAATTTTGACGACCTGCTAGACAACGCTTGGCAAGAGCCAGTGGGTGACCAATTCGTTATGAAAATACGCTACCGCTTTGGTTCATAATTTACTATCAACTGTTAACTGCAATACATAACGCAGAATATTGCGCGGAGAATTTTATGCTATACATTCAACCAACGGGCGAGGCTTGCGGCGCTACAGTTACAGGCGTTGACTTATCTGCACCGTTAACGATCGATGCCATTGATGCTATTAGAGCCGCGTGGATAGAACACCAAGTGATCGTTTTTCCAGAGCAAAAGCTTAGTGACGAAGATTTAGTACGCATTACAAACGACTTAGGTTCTATTGGCGACGACCCCTACTTTGTCTCGATTAACGAAAACACACCGGTAGTGGCACTAACGCGCAGGGCCGACGAAAAAGCACCTGTATTTGCTGAAGTTTGGCACACTGACTGGAGCTTCAAGAAAGAGCCACCCATTGGCACTTGTCTATATAGCCTAACCATTCCACCAGTAGGCGGGGATACCGGCTTCACCAACCAACAAAAAGCGTTAGCAGAAATGCCCAGCGAACTACGAGCCCGGTTGGAAGGCAAAATCGCCCTGCACTCTGCGGCCGCAGGATATGGCCCAGACGGCGCCTATGGCAGACGCGAAAAAGACTCTGATCGCAGCATGAAGATCCTCTATTCAGAGGATGCACATGACATTGAACCCCATGCCATTATCAACGTGCACCCAGAATCTGGCAAAGAGACCATTTTTGGTACAGCGGGTTACATCTGCGGCATAGAAGGCATGGCGCACGAGGAAGCAAACCAGTTAATTTTGGATTTATACCAATGGCAAACCCGCCCTGAATTTCAATATACCCATAAGTGGCAGGAAAACATGCTGGTTATTTGGGACAACCGCTGCGTGCTGCACAAAGCCAACGGCGGCTACGACGGCTATGATCGGGAATTGCATAGAACCACTATTGCTGGCGCGCCTGAACTTTGCCTCTGACACCCACTCAACCCAAGTGCCCTCCTAGCCCTAACCAGACTAGTCTAGTTAGGGCTAGTCAGACTTAGACGAGCATCATTCAGGTAATGCAAAGGCCACTAAGTAGTCCGCTGTTGAACCAATAGGGCTACGCGAATCTCCTCCAGCCGCCATCACAATAAATTGCTTTTGCCGCCCGTTTTCATCTTCAACGCTGTAACTCATAGGAATCGAATTTGCTGGGCTTGGCAGGTCATGACGCCAAAGCACCTTACCCGTATCTGTATCGTATGCTGATACTGCGCTATCAAATAGAGAGCCAATCACCACAAAGCCTGCCTCACTGAGCAAAGGGCCGCCTACTTGCGGTAGGCCCAATTTCGCCAAGCCAAAACCAAGTGAACCATGTGGCTGGCGCCAAACTTGTTTCTGGGTGTTCAAATCTAAAACCAGCAGCTCACCAAAGGGCGGCCCTGCACACGGCATGACGCCAAGATACGGGTCCATCATCATCTCTCTGGCCATATAAAAATCTGTGCCCAACTGCAGACCCAACTCAACACCCGACGCTATATCTAGCCGCTGCAATATCTGCTCATAGGCTGCAAACTGCTCATCCATTGAGGTATCCCTGTCGCGCATCACGGCAAGTAGGTCTTCAGTGCCCGCAGTGCTTATAAGTTTAGTTCTGAAGGCCAAGTTGTTCACATGAGCCACAATTAGGCCACGCTGCTCATCTACCGCCACACCCCCCCAACTGCTGGCGCCCATATTGCTGGGTAGCCCAATGGTCCAATCCGTGGTGATGGGGTCATATACGTCACCGATGCGCGAGGTTTTCTCAACGCCATTACACAAATTGAGCAAGGATCCGCCCAGCTCATAACTACGTGATAATTGAAATGCTTTAGGCGGAAAAACCTGGGTTGGGGACAACTCCTCAGCTAACGGCCCATATCGCGGCACCGCCTGTTCGCTCACATCAACAAGGGGCTCACCGGTTTCTCTGTTAAGCACAAAGATGAAGCCCATCTTGGTGCTTTGAATCAGCGCAGGTACCTCAACGCCGTCCAAGACGATGTCAGCAATAGAAGGAATTGATGGCACGTCAAAATCCCAAAAATCTTTCTTCACAGTTTGAAAGTGCCAAACGTATTCACCCGTAGTGCCGCGCAGGGCAACGATAGAGGAGCCATAGTGACCCATGTCCTCAGCCCCCTCTCGATAATAGTCAGGCGCAGGATTACCCGTAGGCAAGAATATCAAATCGCGCTGGGGGTCTATGGCAAAACCCGCCCAAACATTAGGGGTGGCCAGAGCATAGCCCGCATCACTGACCAAGCCCTTGGTATAATCAAAATTTGGTGGCGCTAAATCAAACGCCCACACCAACTCACCTGATGTCGTATCAAACCCGCGGACAACACCACTTGGCGCATCAC
>QXZU01000168.1:0-26432 GCA_009886205.1 K189A clade bacterium
TGCTAACGCGGTAGGACCTACTGTTTTAGACGGCACTACTTTGAAGTGTGACACTAATGCGGATGGCGCATTTAGTGCAGCTGATGATGCCTCTTGCGTTCCATTGAATACTTTCGGTGAGAATTCCATCACAAGTGACATGGTAGATTACATTGCGTTCAGACAGAACGAGTCAAATAAGTACACCCAAAAAGTTTACGCATTGAATTTGACCAAAGCTGACCTATTCGAATTGCCTGGTGGCAACGCTGGTATTTCTGGTGGTTACTTGCATCGCGAAGAGAAAGGTCAGTTCACTCCAGATGGTCTGGTAGCAGAACTTGCAGTTACAGGTGCTGTAACCGGAACGCCTACCAATGCAACTGTTGGTGGATACGAAGTAGATGAGTTCTTCTTGGAAACCCGTTTGCCGCTGATCGAAACATTGGAAGTAGATTTGGGTTACCGTTACTCGGATTACGATTCTTTTGGTAGCACTTCAAACTGGAAAGCCGGTGTGCAGTACAGACCAATTGAAGATCTACTGATTCGTGGTAGTGCATCAACCTCATTCCGCGCGCCAACTGTTGGCGACCTCTATGGTGGTTCGGGCATTAGCTTCCCTGCAGTGAGTGATCCATGTGCAAGCAATCCTACAGCAAGCTGTATCGCCGATGGCGTACCTACTGCAGGTTTCACCCAGATCTCTACACAGGTTCGTACGAAGGTGGGTGGTTCATTGTTAGTGCAACCTGAAGAGGCAGATACCTTTACAATGGGTATCGTATACCAGCCTAGTGCGTTTGAAGGCGTTGCTTTCTCAATTGATTACTACGACATCGAAGTGACCGATCCAATTTCAACAATTGGTGCATCGGTAATTCTGTCTCAGTGTGCGGCTACTGGCGATTTCTGTGACAAGATCACTCGCTTTGGCCCAGGGCAAAACGAAGGCGCGCCTTTGTTGATCGACAATGGTACATCTAACGTTGGTGCCGTTGAGACTTCAGGCATTGACTTACTTGCTGAATGGCAGGGTATCGAAACTGAAGTGGGTATGTTCGGTCTGCGTTGGGAAGCAACTATGTTACTTGAATACGACAAGACCCAAGCTAATGGTGTAGTTACGCCGCATGATGGATTCTTCCGCGATGACGAAGATGGCCACTTTGCTGAATGGCGTTACATTCTGTCTGCAACCTATGCCTATGGGCCTTGGAACGCGCAGGTAGATTATCGCTTCATCGATGAAGTGACAGAGTTTGGCCAGGATCTTGTTGGCAGCTGTGTAGATGCCAGTGGCGCTACTTCTCAGGCTGGCGGTAATGTAGGCCTTGTCTGTGTTAATTCTTCAAGTGCATATGCAACCACCAACCTTGGTGACTTTGTACGCACTGTAGACAGCGCTTCATATGTTGACGTATACGGCAGCTATGATTTCTCAGAAGGCAAGCTTGTTTATGCGGGTATTGATAATTTGTTTAATGAAGAGCCTCCTCTTTCAGTAGACGGTTTCAATGACAACACTGACGTTCGTACGTTCGACACTATTGGTCGTTACTACTACGTTGGTTTCAAGGCTGAGTTTTAGGCAGCCTTGCTCCAGAAAAGCCGCGCTTTGCGCGGCTTTTTTTTGCCTAAAAATCACTATAATCATGTTTCTAATTGGCAATGTATGCAGATGACTAAAGATACTCACCAACCCTCAGCCAAGGCTTTGTCTTGGACCCGTTATTGGCGCTCAGGCTTTCAAAATACCTGTTTTTTTGCTGATAAAGCATTTTCTGTAGAGAGCGACTGGCAAGCCTATTTCAGTACCGCAGCAACAGGCACAAAGATTATTGACCTAGCGACTGGTAATGGCGCTGTCGCTTGGATCGCAGCAGCCGTGGCCAGAGATTCGAACAGAGATGTTGCAATTGTTGGCGTAGACTTCGCCGACATTAACCCCGGAGATGTGGCGACTGTTGATGCCGAACTTCTGCCGCGGGTAACATTTGTTGGGTCAACGGACCTAGCTGAACTGCCTTTTTCTGATGCAGAGTTCGACTTCGCTAGTTCTCAATTTGGTTTTGAATATGCTCAAGAATCGGCGGCGTTATTGGAGTTAAAACGTGTTTTGAAGCCGGGCGGGAAAGTCCGATTTTTGATTCACGCCAGTGAAGGGGCAGTACACGAAGCAAGCACTCAGCGGCTGCGGCGGGCGCGTTTAATGTTAGAAAGTGGGCAAATCATTCCGCTATTGGAAGAGCTGGCTAAAGCTTCGTCTAACGGTTCTGCACCTCGGATAACAAAAGTACAAAAGCGCATCTCGGCGAAAGTGGATTTAGTTGGGCGTAAATTTAAACAACTACCAGCGGATGATCTTGTTTTTGAACTCTGCCGCGAGGCGAAAATGTTTGTTACGGCTGTAGGGCAGGTGCCCGCAGCTGAACTTTCTGCGCGAGTGCGCTACCTTGCTGAAGAGGTGCGGGCGTACACACTGCGGCTCAATGCAATGCAGCAAGCTGCGCGCAATGCTGGGCAGATGCAAGGAATGTGTCAGTCTGCTGATGTCCTTGGGTTTACTTTATCGAATTATGAGGCCTATTATGTTGACAACCAGCAGGTGGGTTGGATATTTCTCTCTCAGATCCCTTGATAGAGTCGCTAACGGTGGGAGCTTGACTTGCTTGTTCGCACTTTGAGGGCTGGGGCTCTCAACAGTACTCCGCCGTTTTTTACCGCTTTTACCGTTCTTTAAGTAAGAGGTGGACATGTACGACATTATTGTAATTGGCGCTGGTATCGCCGGCACCTCTGCGGCGGCAGAATTGGCGTTGGATGCGCGCGTTCTTTTGTTAGAAGCCGAGGCTAGGCCTGGTATGCACGCAAGCGGGCGCTCAGCCGCGTACTTTGCGCCCACTTATGGTAACGAGGTTGTACAAAATCTCACCGCTGCCAGTGAACGTTTTTTCCGCAAACCTCCCACCGGGTTTGCCGAAGCGCCGCTGATTCATCCTCGTGATTTACTCTTTGTTGGTACTCAAGCTCAGGCGGCGAGTATTGATGCCATGCAGGCAGCGAGCCCATCTTTATCTGTAATTGATGCCGCAGAGTTAGCGAAGCGAGTGCCGATCATCAAGGCAGGCACTTTGAGTCAAGGCCTGATAGACCCTGTTGGCGGAGACTTGGATGTGGATGCTGTGCTGCAAGGTTATTTACGCCTGTATCGACAGCGCGGGGGAGCGCTTCTCACGAATTGCGCAGTCACAGGCTTGAGCTACAGCTTGGGTCAATGGCAAGTGGCTTTGAGTGATCGTCAGATTACTGCGCCAATAATTGTCAATGCAGCGGGTGCTTGGGCCGATGAGGTGGCAGCGCTGGCTTCACTTAAGCCATTAGGTTTGATGCCTAAACGACGGACGGCTATTTTGCTTAATGCTCCAGCATTGGCTGACATCAAGGACTGGCCCATGGTGATTGATGTGGACGAACAGTTTTACTTTAAGCCCGATGCTGGGCAGATATTGCTGTCTCCTGCGGATGAAACACCGTCGCTCCCTTGCGATGCCCAGCCCGAAGAATTGGACATTGCAATTGCAATGGATCGGTTTCTTGCGGTGGTGGATTTAGATATCAAGTCTATTAACCATAGTTGGGCGGGGCTGCGTACATTTGCCCCTGATAAAACCTTTGTCGTGGGCTTTGACCCAATTGCTAAGGGGTTCTTTTGGTTGGCGGGTCAGGGTGGCTATGGTGTTCAGAGTTCGCCGGGCATGTCACAGTTGGCTCGTCACCTTATTCTGCAAAGCGCTTTGCCTACAGGCTATGAACGGATTAAGGCAAGTGTTGAGGCGGTTTCCCCAACACGATTTTCCAGCTAAGTAGTGTCGTGGCGAGCTACTCAGGGTAGCGAGCAGTCGGATCTGTTGGCCACAGCGGGCCGGTCGCAGATTGACGAGGAAAAATTTCAATTTTGTGTGTAGAAAGCCCCGGTGTATCTGCGGTGACAATACTGCCTGCAATGCCTGCAAACCCCGCGCGAAAATGATTTGAAGATTTCAGGGCGACAATGTCGTATTCGCTGACCTCTATGCCAAGGGCCTGAAATGGCGCAATGTCGAAGGTCTGAGAGCGTCTGGATGCTACAATTACATCTACCCCGTTGACGACTAACCTAGCCATTTTTCCAATGTGTAGGGGCATACCTTTAAACATTGCACGCATGCGTAGTTTGCCATCGTGCAGAGATTTCACGTATGCGCTCAACTTCAGTGGCTGGCCGTGGAAGTCGTCGTATTTGCCGCCAAGTTCTATCTGAATTGTTGCGCCTACACCTGCTTCACTGGCTTGTTCTGCAACAGCGGGGTCGACAATAAAACCAAAGCAGGCACGCTCTAAATGGGCATCTAGCATCACTTTTAACAGATGGGTACCGTCGCCTGGCGCACCCGCGCCACAGTTGTCGGACGTTTCATTGATCACTACAGGGCGAGCTTCACTGCTTTGCGCCGCAGCTAATGCCTCTTCTGCGGACAAGCTTTGAGCGCGTAGACCTTCTCGAACGGCCCACAGGTCCGCGGCTAACCCCCTAGCCACGCGAGCAGCTTGGGCGCGGTCGCCAGTTGTTGTGACTACAATATAAACACCGACATGTTCAGTGTCGGCATAGGGAAATCCATGAAACCAACTGACATCGATTACACCAGCTTCCTCTTCAGCCGCCAGCATAAGCGCAAGACGCGCCTCGCCAATGCCTGTGAAGGTTGTGGTTGTTGGCATTAGCATGGGCAGTCTCTCAACATGAGATACGGGTCGTATACCGTCACTGGTCATTTGAATGATGAGTTCGATGGCTTCCCGCGCACGCAGATGAAGGTCGATGTGGGGGTACTGGTGGCAGGCGAATGTGCCATCAAGGTTTTCGCACATCTCAGCGCTGATGTTGCCATGCAGATCAAAAGTGGCGGCAATAGGCGTATCTGGGCCGACCAAATTACGAATGGCCAGCACCAAATCGCCTTCTAAGTCTTGAATGCCCTCAGCAACGCCCGCGCCATGCAAGTCTAGAAAAACGCCGTCTATGGGTAGTTGGTTTTTTATGCCGCTGAGTATTTCATCCTTAAACCCATCATAGGTTGCCCGTTCAATGATGCCGCTTGGTTGCGCCTGTGTGACCAATAAGGGCAAGGCTTCAATGCCCAGTTCTGCGCAAGTTTCAAGCGCGCCGCCAATGCTGGTCTCGGTTCCCAAAGACCTTAAAATGCGCTCGCCGCGAGACTGGTGGAAGTCACTTGCAACGGTCTGTTCCAAGCAATAAGTATTGGTTTCGTGATTGATGCCCGCAATGACGATGCGCATAAAAATTCCTAATGAGTGCCGAGCTGAAAATATACCACCTAGTGGTGCGCTGCGGCATAGCTGCAATTTTGGTTAGTGTGACTTAGCGCCTTAATGTTGATCCAAAAAATATTAAGTCACCTTGCGCTTTCTCGCGTTACTCTACTCTACATTACGTCACTAGGCAGGCGCTGCAGCAGTGAGCTAAAATTGCCCGAAGAATAGGATAGGTCTTATGTCGGAACTAAAAGTTTTCCATTTGCCGGGCCGTTGGGATCTAAAGAGTGTCAGTCCATTTTGTCTTAAGCTAGATGCATTTTTGCGCATAGCCGATATCCCTCATCACTCTATCACCGCATCAACACCTTTTGGCGGGCCAAAGAATAAGGCGCCATGGGTTGAGATAGAGGGTGAGATTATGGGCGACTCCTCTCTGATTATTGAGCGTTTAAAGAAAGTCTACCAAGTTAATCCTGACGATCATTTGAGTAGTGAAGAGCGTGGTATTGCAGTTGCGATAGAACGCTTAGTTGAGGAAAACCTTTATTGGGTTATGGTTTATGATCGTTGGTGTCGAACTGAAAACTGGGCGACGCTGAAAGATTCTGTGCTAGGTGATATACCGCAGCCCCTACGCGCCATGCTAGCCCCCTATGCTCGGCGCTCGGTGAAGAAGCAGCTTGCGGGGCATGGCATGGGTCTGCATTCACACGCTGAAATTTGTGCTATTGCTCAGCGAGATATCTCAGCGCTGTCAGATTTTTTGGCGGCGAAAAGCTACTTTTTTGGCGATCGTCCTAGCTTAACGGATGCCACGGTTTATTCCGTGTTAGCCAACATCTATGCTGTGCCATTCACCAGTCCAATGAAAACTATGCTTGAGCAAGCGCAAAATTTGCTGCCATTTATTACACGCTTTAAAGCAGAATATTACGGCGACGATACTGCGCAATAATACTGTTAGCTCAAATGCTGCGGGGTAAGTTATTGAAGCAGTTTGTTGGAGGAATTTGCGAATAAAAACTAGAGTGACAACATTTTTATGCAGCTAGAAGTATTTACCACCGGTGGCACCATAGACAAAATTTACTTTGATAAGAAAAGTGAGTTTGAAGTAGGTGATCCTGTTGTTGGAACGTTGCTTGAAGCTATGGGTGTTACGTTCGAGTTCACTGTGAACCAGTTGATGCGAGTAGACAGCTTGGATATGACCAGCGAGGATCGCGCGATTATTTTTGCCCGGGTCAGCGCTGCTGAGTCATCCCATGTTTTAATCACTCATGGCACTGATGGCATGGTTGATACCGCCGCGAAGCTAGCGACCATTCAGGACAAGACCATTGTTTTAACAGGGTCCCTGCAACCGGCGGCCTTTGCCAACAACGACGCAGTTTTCAATATCGGCTGTGCAGTGGGTGCCGTTCAATCTCTCCCTCCGGGTGTGTACGTGGTGATGAGTGGGCGAGTATTTACAGCAGATAATGTGGTCAAAAACCGAGCCGAAAACCGATTTGAAGAAATTTCTTAACCACTGAAAGACTGTGTGTCGGTGGAGAGAAGGCGGTGGAGAGAAGGCGGTGTGCAGAGAGGGTGCTGCAAAGAGGGCGGCGGAGAAAGGGCTGTGCATAGCGAGGGCAGTGTAGAGAGGGCAGGGTAGAGGGAGAGAGAAAGACAAAGACAAAGATAAAGATAAAGATAAAGATAGAGACAAAGATAAAGAGATCAGTCTGTCTGCGCTATCCAGCCGGCCGCAACGTGCGGTCTAAATTAGAAGGTTTGGTTATCTCTGCGGCCAGAGCGAAATTTGCGCTTTCTCTCTTCGTCTCGCGCCGCTTTGAATTGCTTTTGCTGCTCAATAATCACGTCCTCTTTGAGGATCATGTCAGGGGTCTCTAGTGTGATTGGGCCTAGCATACCCGCGCGAAATTCATTCACTAAGATCGCCGAGGCTTTCTCTAAATCAATTCGTCCACCTGCGCTGATACACCCTCGTCGAGCGCCCATCATTTCCATGAATTCAAATTCCGCATCTGGTATTGAGGGTAGGTCATAGCGTTCTTTCAATGCCGCTGGGTAATGTTTAATCAAATATTCTGCCAAGTAAAAGGCAACCTCTTCTATACCCATCGCAGTGTCTTTAATGGCGCCAGAAGCCGCCAACCGATAACCGCTGTTTTCGTTTTCAATCTTTGGCCACAGTATCCCCGGGGTATCCAGCAGAATAATGCCTTCCGTCAATTTGATGCGTTGTTGACCTTTTGTAATAGCAGGTTCGTTCCCTGTTTTGGCGGCTTTGCGCCCCGAAACTGCATTGACCAAGGTAGATTTACCCACGTTTGGAATGCCAGCGATCATCACCAGCATATGCAGGTTAGCTTTCGCCTTAGAGGGCACGAGCGTTTGGCACAAGCGAATGATCTTTTGCGCTTTGTCTTGTTGATCAAGGGTTGTTGTCAGAGTTTTGACCGAGGCATCTTGCTCAAAGTGTGCCTGCCAGAGCGAGGTGGTTGCTGCATCAGCTAGGTCAGATTTGCTCAAAATTTTGATACTGGGCTTGTTCTGTCGAAGCTTTTCAATCACAGGATTCTGGCTGCTAGAAGGTAAGCGCGCATCAAGTAATTCAATGACAAGGTCAACGTCCGCTAAGATTTTATTCATCTCGCGAATCGCTTTGTGCATGTGACCTGGGTACCAATGTATTGCCATGGCGCAAGTGTGCGCTATATGGAAGCCCTGCACCATAGTTTGCGCAGTATCAGCACATTATCCGAACAGTATCGGCTCTGTATCGGCACTGTATCGGCACTGTATCGGCGTGGTTAAGGGGGTTCATACTCCTCGCACGTGCGTGCTCGATTCCAATATCCTTTGGGTATTTGTTATGGTGCTCGCACAGGAATAGCTGTTTGAGGGTGGATGAATTGGAATCACGTAATTTGCAGGCTTTTCGCGCAGATACTCGCGAGTGGTTAGACATCAACTGTCCTGCCTCTATGCGCGTGCGCATGGTCGAAGGCGAGGAAGTTAATGGCGGTAATAAACGCCACAGTACTAACCCTGACGCGCATCTATGGTTAGCTGCGATGGCTGAGAAAGGCTGGACTGTGCCGACATGGCCGGTGGAGTACGGTGGCGCGGATCTGAGTAAAGAAGAGTTCGTGGTACTGATAGACGAGCTGCAACGGATAAACGCTAGGCCTCCATTGGGCGGTATGGGTGTGTCGATGATCGGCCCAACGTTGCTCGAATACGGCAGCGATGAACAAAAGCGCCAGCATCTGCCGGCAATTGCGCGGGGTGAACTCGCTTGGTGCCAAGGTTATAGCGAACCCGGTGCAGGATCAGACTTGGCCAGCTTGCAAACTTTTGCTGAAGACAAAGGCGACTATTTTTCCGTGAACGGGGCAAAAATTTGGACCTCGGGTGCCCATTATGCGGATTGGATGTTTTGCCTTGTACGCACCAATAAAGAGGCACCCAAGCATGAGGGCATTAGTTTTGTGTTGTTTTCTATGGACAGCCCTGGTGTGACCACAAAACCCATTGAATTGCTCAACGGTAAGTCGCCCTTCTGTCAGACCTTTTTGGATGACGTGCGCGTGCCAAAAGACAACTTAGTTGGCAAGCTCAATCAGGGTTGGACCGTAGGTAAAAGGTTGCTACAGCACGAACGCTCTGGGCTGGCAGCGCTGGCCAGTGCCGACAAGATAGGGCCGATGGAGCGTATTAAGCCGGCGCTCACATTGAGTGATCTTGCGCGTAAATATGCTGCGGATCAGACCACCATTGAACCGGGCTTGCGCAAAGATTTGATCGAAAATGAGATTCTT
The DNA here is from genome assembly GCA_009886205.1 of K189A clade bacterium. GTDB lineage: Bacteria > Pseudomonadota > Gammaproteobacteria > Pseudomonadales > Azotimanducaceae > UBA4421. The sequence continues at coordinate 9,132 of QXZU01000168.1, forward strand.
AAGAAATCCTTTTTCCTTACCCAACAACGCGCCATGGAAGAAACTGCCTCCAGTGCGCCAGGTGCAGCGACCTCTATCTTTAAATACGTGGAGGCCAACTACGTTAAAGAACAATTGGAACTGCAGTTGCGTATTCGTGGCACTCAAGGACTTGGCTGGGCGGGCGCATCCTTTGATGACGAAGAGATTTCAATGTGCCGTCTGTGGTTAGAAGCTAAGTCAATTTCCATCGCCGGAGGGTCGAACGAGATTCAGCTCAACATTATAGCCAAGCGTGTTCTGGGGTTGCCCGACTGATTTTTGGAGCGCGCCTAGATTCGGGAGATAAAAGTGACAGAAGTAATTACCGGGCCGCTATGGGCGGCAAGAAACTGGTCTGCTGATGGTGGCGCGGGCAGTATTCATGATGATGAGACCGCAGCTGAGCTGGGTTTTCGCGGCGGCACCGTTGCGGGTGATGTGCACATGAATCAATTTCCGCCTGTCTTGCTGAAAATTTTTGGCAATGCATGGTTTGAGCGCGGCAACCTCTCTCTGAGCTTTAAAAATGCCACAATAGATTTGGAGAAGGTGCAGGTTTTTGCTCAACAACGTAAGTCTGGAGAAGATTCTGTACGTGTATGGATGGAGCGTGAAGACGGTTTGCTGGTGGCGACCGGCACAGCCTCGGTGGGGGATCATTCGCAGTCTGAGTTGCGCCGCAAGGACTATCGTCCCTGCGACCCAAGTGAGCTGCGTATCTTACATCGCCTACAGCCCGGCATGTCTCTAGGGACTTATGAAGTGACAACAGATCCAGCCAAGCAGTTTCACCGTTTTGACACCCATGTGATCAGCGATCCGTTAGATTGGTATCGTCAGGCATCGCCATGGGGCGAGCCGGTTTCAGCACCATGTACAGTGATTGAGTATTTGTGGGCTTACCCTATGCAAGGCCTAACCCCGTATATAGGCGATTCAGTAGGTTTGTTTGGCGCCATCGAAATTGGTTTTGACCATGGGCCGTTTTTGCTGAATCAAGCTTATCGGCTTGAGAGCAAGGTGTTGTGTGTCGGCCAGAGCCCGCAAACCGAGTATGTTTGGTATGAGAGCCAGGCGTTTAACAGGGATAATCGGCGCGTTGTTTCAATGTTAATGCAGTCTCGGGTAATGAAGTCATCCTCAGCAGAATATGCTAATGCCCCGTAGCAAGGGCGACAGTAATGGGGCGAAAGCGCGCAAGGACACTTATTCAGTGATACCCGTGTCGGCTTGCCATTAGGAAGTATTGGTTATGGGTAATGAAACGAAAGGCATGCTGATTGGTGCTGTTGGCGTGCTGATATTTAGCTTAACGCTGCCTTTTACCCGTATCGCGGTACTAGAGCTGAATCCGCTGTTTGTGGCATTTGGTCGGGCGCTGCTTGCTGGTCTGTGTGCGTTGGGTTGGTTATATTTTTCTAAGGCGCAAAGGCCGACCAAAACTCAACTCTACAAGCTCTTAGTTATCGCCATTGGCATTGTTTACGGATTCCCCATCTTTACATCCATTGCGATGACTACATTGCCGTCTGCCCACGGCGGCATCGTATTGGGCGTGTTGCCTCTAGTTACTGCAATTTTTGGCGCCTTGCGCTTCAAAGAAAGACCCTCCACAAGTTATTGGCTGGCGGCATTGTCTGGTTCGCTGCGGGTTTTGGGCTATGCCTATCTAGACGGCGTAACGGGTTTAATGTTGGGCGACTTTTGGCTGTTAGTGGCCATCATCTTCGCCGCTATAGGTTACGCGGAAGGGGGTAAGTTATCCGCAGAGTTGGGCGCGATCAATGTAATCAGTTGGGCTTTAGCGCTGACATTGCCAATTAACCTGGTCGCCACCTATTTGTTTTTTGACACGCCCTTCGATGGTGTTTCCCACGAAGCCCTAGGTGCATTTTTCTACGTGGCCTTGTTTTCTATGTATGTCGGCTTCTTTTTTTGGTATCGGGGTCTTGCAGTGGGCGGTGTCGCCCGAGTGGGGCAGGTGCAATTGTTGCAGCCCTTCGCCACGCTCATAGGGGCCTATTTTCTACTGGGGGAGTCGCTCACATTGCTCAACGCAGTTTTTGCTGGGGCCGTTTTCTTGGTAGTCATTGTTGGACGCAAAATGCCTATTTACAAGACCTAAAGGCGGCCTCACTTGGACGCGCTCAACATTCATTAGTGACCATTCATCCTCTTCAAATACCCTCTATCCGTAACGGCTTGTAAGCACTGCTCCCTTCCTAATCAATTCGGTTTTACTTGGTAAGGCCTCGGCGTTACCCAATATGTGTGAGAGGAATATCAGGAGGGTGTGTGTCACATTTCCAACAACAAAAATTTTTGTATTTGGCCGTGGGTTATTTTGGGCTTGGCGTTCAGAAGAATTTAGCGGTGCTAGAAATCGGTTCCTACGATGTAAATGGTTCAATTCGAAGCCTTTTTGACACCGAGCACTATGTTGGTGTCGACCTAGTGGCAGGGCCTGGTGTTGATGTGGTGGCAGACGGGCAGTCAGTGGATTATCCCGATGCCACTTTCGATGCGGTGTTATCTTGCGAAGTTTTTGAGCACAATCCCTTTTGGCAGGAAACATTTGAAAACATGCACCGCATGCTAAAGCCTGGGGGGCTGTTAATTATGACTTGCGCCTCCCGAGGTCGTAGAGAGCACGGTACCACCCGCACCTCGCCAGAAAACTCTCCAGGCACTCAGTCTTTAGAATGGGATTACTATCGTAACCTCACAGCCGCTGATTTTGACTGTTTTGATGTGGGCAAAATGTTTTCGAACTCTCGTTTCAACTACAATAAGTTCAGCCGCGATTTATACTTTTTGGGCATCAAATCAGGGCAAGTAGAGGGGCCGGTTTTGCAATGGAGTGAAGCGGGTCTTACCGCGGCATTACAGCCAGCTTTCGCCTATAAGCCCGAGCGGTTAAAGCAACGAGGCTCGCTCCGATATTTATACTTCCTCTTGCGCCAGAAAAAGTACGGGCTTTATTCAAGGCTTTTTTCTGACAAAACCTATCAAAATATCCGCTGCACGAATCTGCTCAAACTGGTGACCGTTAAGTTGGCTGGGGTGTTTAAAATGAAAAGTTAGGGCGTTGAGTATTAGCAAGTGTTGTTGGCTGTCCTCGCTGTTGGAGAGAGGTAGATCAAACTGGCGCGAAACAGGTTGGGTTCGTAATTAGGAGAAAGACTTGGCAGAAAAAGTAGTTCTAAGTGGTTTTATTATTGTGCCTGAGGGAGAGGTCGAGGGGGTTTTGGAGCTGCTGCCAGAGCACATCACGTTAACGTTAGCAGAACCCGGTTGTTTGGTTTTTGAGGTGCGCCAACGCGCGGGTACGCCGACTATTTTTGATGTTTACGAAGAATTTCAAACCGCCGAAGCCTTCGCTGCTCACCAAGCCCGGGTTCAGGCGAGCCCTTGGGGTGCAGTGACTAAAGGTGTTGAACGTTCTTATTCGGTTACGGGTAATTAGCTGCCTTTTTAGCTTCTGCGCAGTTTGTGCTCAACTTCTGCCTGCCTCCTAACCATCTTCAGCCAAAAAATGGCTAAAGATTCGTTCTAATGGTTTGTTTCGGGGCTGGCACTGTTAATATAGCGCCTTCTAAATCACCTGCACAAAATCATTGGATAACAGCGACGAAGCTTGGATGCGCAAAGCCATCGTTTTGGCGGATGAAGCTGCGGCGGTTGGCGAGGTGCCTGTAGGTGCAGTTTTGGTCAAAGGCCAAGCGCTTATCGGTCAAGGGTTCAATCAACCGCGCTTAAGTCACGACCCTTCTGCCCATGCTGAAATAATAGCCCTACGTGATGCTGCCCTACAAAGTGCCAACTATCGCCTGCCGGGTTCTACGCTTTATGTCACCATAGAGCCTTGCACCATGTGTTTTGGGGCATTGATTCACTCTAGAATTCAGCGCGTGGTGATTGGGGCCTTGGAACCCAAAGCAGGGGCCGTGATTAGTCATTCGCTAGGCGATTCAGCTTGGCTAAATCATCGTATTGAAGTCAGCTATGGTGTACTCGAAGACGAATGCAGGCTGCGTATGCGCAAATTTTTTGATGCTCGTCGCAACAAAAATTAGGAGCCCTTTAATAGGAAAGAGCTAATAGGAAACTGGAAAAAGTTAAAAGGTTACGCGCGGACGCACAACTGTGTTGGGAAAAAGAGGCGACCATTGTTAAACGTTTAAGGTTCGAGGGATCTTGTTCCACAGTGACGCGGTAAAGAAATGCTCAAAGACATACTCAAAGAAATACGACTAGGTGGAACCCTTGATGGAAAATACGGACGGCAATTTGCAATCAGCTAATATCATTGGCGCAAACAGTACGATTGCTGTGGTACAGGGTACTGCCGCACTGAGCATTTTTGCCTTGCAAAAAATCCAGCAAACAGCCCCCCATGTGGTCTATGCCGAGTTTGTGCATTTAATTCATACCACTGCTGAACTGAGTGCGCAGCAGTTGCTTCAAGCCCAGGAACTTCTGACCTACGGCCCCACTCAAGAGTTGCCTGAAGCCAGCGGCAAGTTCGCAGGTACAGTTGTGCCTCGCCTTGGCACTATTTCGCCATGGTCCAGTAAGGCTACTGACATATTTTGGTTGTCCGGTTTGACCGACGTGCAGAGAGTGGAGCGGGGAGTGCGCTGGTTTGTACGTGACGACTACGATCTCAGTGTACTAGACAAGTCGGTGCTTTTTGACCGCATGACCCAAGACTATTTGTTGGCTGAAGATTTTGCGCAACTGTTTGCTACCGCCGAACCCAAACCCTTGGCGGAAATCCTGTTAAGCAGCCAGGGTGTGGACGCGCTTCGTAAAGCTAATGTGCGCCTTGGTCTGGCTTTGTCCGATGACGAGATTGAATATTTGGAAAAAGCCTACACGGATTTACAGAGGGATCCGTCCGACGTCGAATTGATGATGTTTGCTCAGGCAAACTCTGAGCATTGCAGACACAAAATTTTTAACGCCGACTGGCAGGTAGATGGCCAGCAGCAGGAAGTCTCGCTGTTTGGAAAAATCCGTAATACATATAAGCAAATCAATGGGCGCGGTATATTAAGTGCCTACAGTGATAACGCAGCAGTGATTGAAGGTCCTCAAGTACAACGACTTTGGGTAGACCCTAAAAGCAAGCAATACGGTTATAAGAGCGAAGCTGCTCATATTCTGATGAAAGTGGAAACTCACAATCACCCAACAGGTATTGCACCGTTCTCCGGTGCCGCAACAGGTTCTGGTGGTGAGATCCGTGATGAGGGCGCGGTAGGTCGCGGCTCAAAACCAAAAGCGGGTCTCTCTGGATTTACTACCTCGCACTTAAATATTCCAGATATGCCGCAGCCTTGGGAGCTTACCACTGGCAAGCCAGAGCATATGGTTTCCGCCTTGGACATTATGTTAGAGGGCCCAGTAGGCGCGGCGAGCTTCAACAACGAGTTTGGTCGCCCGGCTATTAACGGCTACTTCAGAACTTTTGAATACGCCTCGCAAACTGGCTCAGATGTTGTCAGGGGTTATCATAAGCCAGTGATGATCGCCGGCGGCGTAGGTACCGTACGCGAAGAGCACGTGCATGCTGAGTCGTTTCCCGACGGTACAGCGTTAGTGGTTTTGGGTGGTCCGGCCATGTTGATCGGGCTGGGTGGAAGCGCGGCGTCAAGTATGGCTTCGGGCAGCAGTTCCTCGGATTTAGATTTTGCTTCAGTACAGCGGGGCAATCCAGAAATGGAACGTCGCTGCCAAGAAGTGATTGACGGTTGTTGCGCCTTAGGTGGGGAAAACCCCATCTTATTGATTCACGATGTAGGCGCTGGTGGCCTCTCCAATGCCTTGCCCGAGCTCATTGACGACGCCAATACAGGTGGTCGTATTCAGCTGCGCAATGTACTTAACTCCGATCTTGGTATGTCGCCTTTAGAAATTTGGTGCAACGAAGCCCAAGAGCGCTATGTGCTGGGTATTGAAGCATCACAGTTGGCCCAGTTCGAAGAAATTTGCCAGCGCGAACGTTGCCCTTATGCGGTTGTTGGTGAATCAGTTTCTGGTGGCGATTTGCTGGTTGAGGATGCGCATTTTGAGAATGCGCCGGTGGACTTGCCGCTCAGCGTTTTGCTTGGCAAAGCGCCTAAAATGAGCCGCAGTTTTTCACGCCAACAACTGGCGCTAACACCACTAGACCTCAGTCAGGTTACGCTCCAAGAAGCGGTTAATCGCGTGTTGCAATTCCCCGCAGTGGCCAGCAAGCAGTTTTTGATCACCATTGGCGATCGTAGCATTACCGGCTTGGTCGCAACTCAGCCGATGATCGGTCCTTGGCAGGTGCCCGTTGCAGATGCCGCGGTCACCCTTAGCGGATTTAATACCAATCAGGGCGAAGCGTTTGCCATGGGCGAACGCAGCCCCCTTGCGTTGATTGACCCGAAGGCTGCTGCGCGCATGGCGGTAGCTGAATCGCTGACAAATATTGTCAGCGCCGATATTGAAAGCCTTGAACGCGTTGTGTTGTCGGCTAACTGGATGGCGGCAGCCGGTTCTAATGAAGAAGAGCAAGCGCTGTTTGACGCAGTGACTGTTGTTGGTGAAGAAATGTGTCCGGCCTTAGGGATTGCCATTCCCGTGGGTAAAGATTCTCTGTCCATGCAAACAAGGTGGAAGCAGGACGGCAAAGATAAAGCTGTTGTTTCGCCTGTTACGCTCATTGTTTCTGCTTTCGCGCCGGTAGTTGACGTGAATAACACTGTGACTCCAGAGCTGGTAGACGATGAGAGCAGTGTGCTTGTGTTGTTAGATCTAGGGTCTAAACAACGTTTGGGCGGCAGTTGCTTAGCTCAGGTTTACTCTCAGATGGGAGACGTGACGCCCAATATTGATGATGTTGGCAGCTTTAGAGCGCTCCTAGAATTGATTATTCAAGGTAAGCGGCGGGGCGATTTTCTCAGCTTACATGACCGCTCCGACGGCGGGCTCTTAGCCAGTTTGTTGGAAATGTCTTTTGCTGGACGCCTAGGCTTAGAGATTAATATTGACGCCAATGAAGCGTTGCTAGAAACCTTGTTTAATGAAGAGGCAGGGTTTGTTGTACAAGTTTCCAACGCCACCTATGCAATGTTAGAAGCCAGTGCGCCCGGGCGCTGCTTGCCCATAGCGAAGATTCGCCAAGATGACAGAGTTGTTATCTCTCACGGCGATGAAGTGGTTGCTGATTATTCTCGAAGCGAACTGCAACAAACTTGGGCGAAGACCAGTTATAAAATGCAAAGCATGCGCGACAGCGCCGCCTGCGCGGAGGAAGAGTTTTCTAGCATAGTCGCAAATCGAACTGACGATCCTGGCCTCAACGCCAAGCTGACCTTTGACCCCAGCGAAATACCCACTGTGCTAACAGGTGCACGCCCTAAAATTGCGGTCCTGCGCGAGCAGGGTGTCAATGGCCAGATTGAAATGGCAGCAGCCTTTGATCGCGCAGGCTTCGACAGCGTTGACGTGCACATGTCAGACCTGATCAGTGGACGCTTTTCTTTAGACGAATTCCAAACTTTAGTGACTTGTGGCGGTTTCTCTTATGGCGACGTTCTAGGCGGCGGCGGTGGCTGGGCTAAGAGTGCGTTGTTCAGCCCTCAGGTCAGAGAACAGTTCGCCAACTTCTTCACCAGCGACAAACTTACCCTAGGCGTTTGCAATGGTTGTCAGATGATGGCGCAAATGCAGGAACTTATTCCCGGTGCAGAAAACTGGCCGCGCTTTGTGCGCAACCGTAGTGAGCAATTTGAAGGCCGCACGGTAATGGTGAAAATTAATGACGTGCAAACGCCTTGGCTCAATGGCATGCAGGGCAGTGTAATGCCCGTGGCTGTGGCTCACGGGGAAGGGCGGGCAGAGTTTGCTCACGGTGAACACTTGGCGGCATTGCAAAGTAATAATCAGTTAGCTATGCAATATGTAGATTCGCGTCACCAAGTAGCCAGCTTATATCCAGATAACCCTAACGGTGCTATTGAGGGCCTAGCTGGGCTAACGGCTGCAGATGGCCGTGTACTGATTATGATGCCGCACCCAGAGCGCGTATTTAGGTCGGTGCAAAACGTTCACCGTGACGCCGCTTGGGGCGAAGATGGCCCTTGGATGCGCCTGTTTAGGAACGCGCTTAAGACGCTTTCTTAAAAAGAGTCTTTCCTTACCAGAGTTTTGGCTGATGTTTGGGCTAGGAGTATGAACCTGCTTATCAGCTACGCCGCCGAAACAAAATGTCTTCGTAGTGGGTCGGGTACGTATCGTTCTGGCGATCTGTGAAATAGTATTCCAAGGTCTTATTGATCACCGGAAAAGCCAGTTCATCCCAGGGGATGTCCGCCTCGCTGAATAACGCGACTTCTAACGATTCAGTACCACTACTGAACTCTAAATCTGCTAAGTCAGCGCGAAAAAACATATACACCTGAGAGATGTGCGGCAAACTGAATATCGTATATAGCTGCGAGTTTTCTAGCCTCGCATTAGCCTCTTCCAAGGTCTCGCGAGCCGCGCCTACTTCTACGGTCTCACCGTTTTCAAGAAACCCTGCGGGCAGGGTCCAGTAACCTTTCCTGGGTTCAATGGCGCGCTTACACAAAAGTACCTGATCTTTCCAGATCGGCAGGGTGCCTGCGATAACCCGCGGGTTTACGTAGTGGATGGTTTTGCACACGGTGCAAACTGAGCGAGGGCGCGTATCGCCTTCGGGGATTATTTGTTCAGCGGCTTCGCCGCATAGGCTGCAAAATTTCATCAAAGCAGTATACCCATGCTCGGCTCATTCCGGCAGGTAATGGTGAAAACATTTCTTAATTCTTTGGCAAGGTTATTGATCTGCACGCACGCAAGAACGCCGGGATAAAACATCCACTTCAAATGGAGTATTGGCGTCACCTTCATTAACATGAGCGTTGTTTTTAAATTAGGGGTTCAAGGGTGTTGTATCAATTAGGTGATCTTGAGGTGCGCGCAGAGGGTGACTATTGGGTAGCTGATAATGCTGTGGTGCTGGGTAATGTGTTGCTTAAGCAAGACGCCAGTGTTTGGTTTAACGCGGTTTTGCGCGGGGATAACGACCTCATCACTGTTGGCAAGGGCGCGAATATTCAGGACGGTTCTGTGCTGCATACAGACCCAGGGTATCCACTGAATATTGGCGCTCATGTAACTATTGGCCATAAAGTCATGTTGCATGGCTGTGACATTGGCGAGGGTTCGCTAATCGGTATCAATGCGGTTGTGTTAAACGGCGCGAAGATTGGCAAAAACTGCATTATTGGCGCCAACGCGTTGATAACCGAGGGCAAAGAAATTCCCGATAACTCCATGGTTATGGGCTCTCCGGGCAAAGTTGTGAAAACCTTGACCGATGAACAAGCCGCTGGCATTCGAATGGGCGCGGCCCATTACGTAGAAAACGCGCGTCGCTTTCGCGAGACGCTAAAAGTCCAGCCTCAAGCGGTACCGAGCAGAGAAGCCTAATGACTGAACATTCTGAAGCAATCTCCATAGGCACGCCGTTATCCTCTTCAGCGACTAAGGTCATGATGCTGGGCAGCGGTGAGCTGGGTAAGGAAGTAGTGATTGAGCTACAGCGATATGGTGTAGAAGTCATTGCAGTTGACCGCTATGCCAATGCGCCGGCTATGCAGGTGGCGCACCGAAGTCATGTCATTGATATGCTCGATGGCGATGCTTTGCGCGGCGTTATTGAGTTAGAAAAACCAGATTTGGTGGTGCCTGAGATAGAAGCCATTGCCACGGCTACACTGGTCGAGCTAGAAGCCCAAGGACTAAATGTTATTCCAACAGCCAAGGCGACTAAGTTGACTATGGACCGGGAGGGCATTCGTTGCCTTGCCGCCGAAGAGTTGGGCGTTAGGACTTCTCCGTATAAGTTTGCCGACAGCGAGGCCGATTATCTTCAGGCGGTTGAAGAGATTGGTTTCCCCTGTGTGGTTAAGCCTGTCATGTCCAGTTCTGGCAAGGGGCAAAGTACTTTACGCGGTCAAGACGATGTTCAAAGTGCCTGGACCTATGCCAAGGAAGGTGCCCGGGGCACGGGCGGTAAGGTCATTATTGAAGGGTTCGTTGATTTCGATTACGAGATAACCCTACTCACCGTTCGGCACAGAGATGGCACCAGTTTTTGTCAGCCAATTGGCCACCGCCAAGAGGGCGGGGACTACAAAGAGTCGTGGCAACCACAGCCCATGAGTTCTAAAGCGTTACTTGAGAGTCAACAAATTGCACAGAAAGTCACAGGTGCTTTAGGCGGCTTGGGGCTGTTTGGTGTTGAATTCTTTGTCAAAGATGACTTGGTATATTTTTCTGAAGTCAGTCCCAGGCCCCACGATACTGGTTTAGTCACGCTCATTAGTCAGGATTTGAGTGAGTTTGCGCTGCATGCCCGAGCCATATTAGGCCTGCCTATTCCAGCCATTAAGAACCATGGGCCAGCGGCCTCGGCAGTTATTATTGTTGAGGGCAGTTCAAGCGAGGTGTCTTTTGGCAATCTGCATCAAGCGTTGTCGCAAGAGGATACTCAACTGCGATTGTTTGGTAAGCCTGAGGTAGAGGGCGAGCGGCGCATGGGGGTTGGTTTGGCGCTGGGTGAGAGCACTGACCAGGCGCGAGAAAAGGCTTTTGCGGTGGCTAGTGCTGTGGAGATCGTTCTTTAGCTGTGCATTAGCCGCCCGTTAGATGCTTTTATAGCGTTGCCTGTAGGGTCAGCCTTTGTGGGACGAAGTTGGCGAAAGGGGTGGTTAGAGGCTTGCAAAATTTGTGATTCGATTTATAGTCCTTAAATGACAACCCATTTGCTAGACACAATTAACAAAATGTCTAACGCAAAAAGCCCCCGCGCTTCTGTGTCCTTTGTCGCTGCCTGCAATTTGCTGCTCGGCAACCTTCTTTCTAGCCTCCTCCTAAATGTTTTGGAACTGCTGCCGGTTACTCGGCAAAAATTCTAAACCCCAGGGCTAAAGTCCCACCCAAAAAAAATCTCATCAAATCCGACAGCGAGGCCGTTGTTGGGTAATATACTGAGGCTTTTACAGCGTAAGAGTTACTTGCCCGAGCTTATGGTCGGCAAAAGTGTAAAAGTCGAAAGAAAATGGAACGAGTTCTTAGGACAAAATCATGAGTCATCAACCTCAAAGCGGACGCGCCGTAGGCGTTATGCCATTTAGCAAATACTCAGCTTTTAAGCCGATCGATTTACCTGATCGTCAATGGCCGAGCAAAATCATTCAGCAAGCACCCCGTTGGTGCAGTGTGGATCTCAGAGACGGTAATCAAGCTCTGATAGATCCAATGAACGTAGATGAAAAGTTGCGCCTTTGGGACATGCTCTTAGAAATCGGCTTCGCGGAAATAGAAGTGGGCTTTCCCGCAGCTTCACAACCAGACTTTGACTTTATTCGCCGGATTATTGACGAGGACAGAATTCCTGAAGGTGTGAGTATCCAAATCCTTTGTCAGGCGCGTGAAGAATTAATTAAGAAGTCCGTTGAGGCGCTTGAGGGTGCGCCGAGTGTCATTTTCCACCTTTATAACTCCACATCAGAGTTACAGAGGCGAGTTGTCTTCGGCATGGATCGTCAGGGCATCATAGACCTTGCTGTGCAGGGTACTGAGATGGTTCGGGAAGGGTTGAAGGATTTTGACTCGAATGTGATATTCGAATATTCCCCAGAAAGTTTTACCGGTACTGAATTAGATTTTGCCTCCGACATTTGCACGGCAGTAGCCGATACTTGGGGCGCAACACCTGAAGAACCCATGATCATTAATCTGCCAAGTACGGTGGAAATGGCGACACCTAATATCTACGCGGATCAGATTGAGTGGTTTTGTCGTAACTTCCCACGTCGCGACAGTGCGGTCATCAGTTTGCATACCCACAATGACAGAGGCACTGGTATTGCAGCCACTGAACTTGGCCTTATGGCGGGTGCTGAGCGGGTGGAAGGTACTTTGTTTGGTAATGGTGAACGCACGGGTAACTGTGACCTGATTACCATGGCAATGAATATGTTCAGCCAAGGGGTAGACCCAACTCTAGATTTTCGTGCAATGCCAAAAATTCGCGAAACGGCAGAAGCCGTAAATAAGTTGGCTGTACCTGAAAGACACCCCTATGCCGGCGACTTGGTATTCACAGCGTTCTCCGGTTCCCACCAAGACGCTATTAAAAAAGGTATCTCTAAGGTTGACCGTAGCAGTTGGGAAGTGCCTTATTTGCCAATCGACCCAGAGGATGTGGGCAGTTCTTACAAAGAAACGGTTCGCGTTAACAGCCAATCTGGCAAGGGTGGCGTGGGGTTTCTGTTAGAGGAAGTGTACGGCGTTACACTGTCCAGAGAATTGCTGGTTGAGTTCAGTGGTGTTGTTCAAGGCATGACCGAAAATCTTGATCGTGAGATTAAGCCAGACGAAATTTATGAGTCGCTACTCTCTACTTACGTGGTGGACCAAGCTCCGTATAAGTTGATTGACTATGACTTGTTGCCGGGTCGGGATGATGATCAACGCTGTGTCGCTCGAATTGAAGTTTCTGACAGTATTGTCACTATTGATGGACAAGGTTCAGGGCCCATCGAAGCGTTTGTAAACGCGATGGTGGAAACGCTGAACGAACCATTGGTTGTTGTCGGCTACCAAGAAACAGCCGTTGAAGGCGGTAGCGATGCCCAGGCAATTTGTGTGCTAGCAGTGGAAGATCCAGACGGTCAGGGTCGAAGTTATGGCATAGGCCTTAGTCGCAATACCGTTACTGCTGGCTTGAATGCAATAATTTCCGCAATAAATAGACGTTGGTCCAAGGACTAGGCTAGTCCAAGGTTTGGCCGCAAGCTAAGTATCAGACGGAGTCTTTATGGCTCCGTTTTTTTTGCTTCAGATTTGTGCTGCTGGGTATCTGCTTAACCATAAACACGAGTAGTTCACGGATTAGGTTTGTTCTACCGGCATTTGACGAATTTTCAACGCCTTGATCATATTGTCTTTGATCTGCACGGTTTCAATTTGGTACTCATTTACTTGTAAGCACAAATTTGCTTCCGGCAAAGTTTCTAAGTGTTCTAAAACAAAACCGTTGAGTGTCTTGGGGCCGTCTATCGGTAAATCCCAACGCAGTGCTCGGTTTATGTCGCGTAATACCGCCATTCCGTCAATTAGATAGCTGCCGTCGTCCTGTGGAGATATCTCGGGGTTGTGTGCGGCGAAGTCGCTGGTGAATTCCCCAACAATTTCTTCAAGTATATCTTCTAAGGTGACAATGCCTTGAATATCTCCGTATTCATCCACAACCAACGCAAACCTTTGTTTTTCTTTTTGAAAATTTAGAAGCTGAGTATGCAATGGGGTTGCTTCTGGAACGAAGTAGGGTTCCCTGGCTAGCTGCAAAAGGTCAGCTTTAGTGAACTCTTCTACCTGAACCAAACGCGCTAGCCTTCGCAAGTGCAAAATGCCGAGGATATTGCCGAAATTGTCTTTATAGATCGGCAACAAAGTATGTTGGCTGGCCGCCGCAATGGTGAGTATTTCCCCAATATCGTCGTCAATATCAATTGCAACAATTTCACTACGTGGCACCATAATGTCGTTAACGGTGACAGACTCAAGGTCAAGTATGCGGCCTAACATGGTTTGTCGCTCACCCACTGATTGGCCGCCTTCGCTGACCACAGTTTTTAACTCGTCCTTGGTTAATTGGTCGTCTTGGTCGTCTGCTTTGTTGAGAAAAGGGCGCACCAAGGCGTTGCTGAAAGCATTAACAAAAACGACAGCGGGGTGGAATAAGCGCTGCAAAGGTTCCAATATATAGACAGCTTTAAATGCCCAGCTTTCTGGTTTTTCTGCAGCCAGAGTCTTGGGCGCTACTTCTGCAAAGATCAGAAAAACGAGGGTTAAAACCCACGGCGCTAACAAAACACCTGTATCACCAAATAGGTTGAAGCCAATAATTGTTGCCACGGTTGCCGCGGAGAAATTGACGAGGTTGTTGCCGACTAGAATCACGCCAAGTAGGCGGTCTTGGCGGTCTAGCATGCGGCTGGCTTTTCTCGCGCCGCGATGCTTACTTTTAACCAAATGCTTAAGTCGATATTTATTCAGCGCCATCATGGCGGTTTCGGTGCCTGAAAAGTAGGCCGAAAGCATGATCAAAATACCGATACTTAAAAATAAGTAACCAATAGGGACGTTATTCATATCCATAGTTATAGAAGGTATTCCAAAACAAATTTACTACCGAAGTAGCCGAGTACGAGTAGGGTGAATGCGGCCAAATTCCAGCGCACAGCGGTAACGCCGCGCCAGCCGAATATGTGATGGCCGACTAGAAAGCCTGCATACACCAACCACGAAAGACTGGTCAAAATAGTGTGGTGGGTGAGGCGCTGGTTGAGCATGTCTTCAAGAAAAATCAGTCCAGTAACAATCGACAAACTTAATAGCGCGAGACCAATCCACAGCATAGACAGCAGTAAGTGTTCCATGGTCTCTAGCGCGGGCAGCAGCCCATAAAAACCTTTGCTTGGTTGCTTGAGGCGGCTTTCTTGCAGCGCCAATAATATTGACTGCAGCGCAGCGGTCATCAGCGCGGTGTAAGCAGATATGGAGATCAATATGTGAGCAACTTGAGCGGTGCTCAGCTCAAGGGGCGCGATATTTCCCGGGCCTATGAGGTTAAGGCACAGCAGGTTAAAAATGCTGATGGGGAAGAGCAAAAGGAAAATATTGTTTACCGGTAGCTTGGTACTGCTCACGGCGACCACTAGCACCATGACGACAGCGACCAAATTGCTGACACCGATAAGGCTCAGCGAGAGGCCGTCTTCCCCAATCAGTGCATTGACGCAGGCAAAGCCGTGACACGCCAAGGCTGCCAAAGTGACCCAAGGCAGTACTGTGGTATTGGAGGATGCCGAGACTACGGTGGTTGGGGAGTCCATGGGTTCTGCCAAGTCTACTTGGTCCGAATCGGTGTTGGATTTTGCAGAGCGCCAGAGGGTGACGAATCCCATAGCGTAAAGAAAGACTGCGGTTAGGGATGCGAATAAGGTCAGATTGTACATTTGCAAACCTGAGTGATCACGGTTTCAGTCGCGATGTTAATAATGCTTTACGGTGGCTAATTGGAGGGGAAGTTTGGCATAACCCTTTGCTGTGGTGAAGGGCTAAGAGTGCTTTCGTCTTTTTAGAGAAATCCGGGTAGGGCGGTCTGCTTGGAAAGGCCCGCTTAGAAAGGTCGTATTCGAGAGATTCTCGTAGTGAGCGCGGCGCAATGCAGGAAATAACTTTCAAAACCGCCCTAGACGGTTTTTGCGCCAGTTTTCGCGGCACCCCTAATAAATACCTGCCCAAACAGTGCATGTTGTTAACGCCATCGCCGGCACATCGCGCTATAATATTCTCCACGTTTTATTGGACCTATAGCAAAGTCATGTTTGAGAGCCTTTCTGATCGCCTTTCCCAAAGTCTTAAGCAGATTACGGGCAAGGCTCGCCTTACCGAAGATAATATTTCTGGCGCCCTCCGTGATGTACGCATGGCGCTTTTGGAAGCCGACGTAGCATTACCCGTTGTTAAAGATTTTATCGAGCAAGTTAAGATCAAGGCGATTGGTTTAACCGTTGCCACAGCGCTAAACCCTGGCGAAGCCTTTATTAAGTTAGTCCATGCCGAGCTGGTCCAGGTTATGGGCGAGGCGAATACCGCACTGAATCTGGCCACCACACCGCCAGCGGTTATTTTGATGGCCGGACTGCAGGGTGCGGGTAAAACCACCACAGTGGCAAAATTGGCGCGTTTTTTACAAGAGCGCGAAAAGAAAAAAGTGGCCGTGGTCAGTGCCGACGTCTATCGGCCTGCAGCGATCGCCCAGCTTGAAACTCTGGCAGGCGAGGTTGGCGCACAATTCATTACCTCAACAAACCAAGAAAAGCCTTTAGACATTGTTAATCGCGCCATTGTTGAAGCAAAAGCTCAGCTGGCTGATGTGTTGTTGGTGGATACCGCCGGACGTTTGGCGGTAGATGACGCCATGATGAATGAAATTCGCGCATTGCATGCGGCCATTAAGCCGATAGAGACTCTGTTTGTAGTAGACGCTATGACGGGTCAAGATGCTGCGAACACGGCCAAAGCGTTTAATGATGCACTGCCGTTAACCGGTGTTGTATTGGCCAAGACCGATGGCGATGCCAGAGGCGGGGCAGCGCTAAGCGTACGCGCCATTACCGGCAAGCCGATTAAGTTTATGGGTGTGGGTGAGAAAACCGATGCCTTAGAAGCCTTTTACCCTGACCGCCTAGCGTCTCGAATATTAGGTATGGGCGATGTCCTCACGCTGATTGAGGAAGCAGAACGCAAGGTAGATAAAGACAAAGCCCAGCGTTTCGCGAAAAAAATGCAGCAGGGCCAGAAGTTCGATCTAGAAGACTTTCGTGATCAATTAGATCAAATGGCGAATATGGGTGGCATCAGCAGCATGCTGGACAAAATGCCTGGTATGTCGCAACTGCCGGCTGCCGCGCAATCCCAAATTAACGATAATCAGTTTAAGCGCATGGGCGTCATCATTGACTCTATGACGCCAAAAGAAAAACGCTTTCCAGATGTCATCAACGGTTCGCGTAAACAGCGTATCGCCGCGGGTAGTGGCACGCAGATCGCTGATGTAAACAGATTGCTCAAACAGCACAAGCAAATGCAGAAGATGATGAAAAAAGTCTCACGCAAAGGTGGCATGCAAAAAATGATGCGCGGCATGCAAGGTATGCCCGGAATGCAGATGCCCGGTGGCATGCCGCCAGGTATGCGTCGCCGCTAAACTTTATGACAACACGACGGGTGCAATAGCGCCCATAAAAATTAACAAGAAAGAAACAAGACCCTTGCAAGGGGCGGCGGATGCTATAGAATATCGCGCCTTTCGCAAGCGACCTTTTTCACACAAGAGATAACTATGGTAACGATACGATTAGCCCGTCACGGCGCTAAGAAAAGCCCTTTCTACCACGTAACGGTAGCAGATAGATCTTCATCTAGAGATGGACGTTTCGTCGAACGCGTTGGTTTTTATAACCCACTCGCAAAAGGCCAAGCAGAAGTTTTGCGCATTGATTTAGATCGCGTAGATTACTGGATCGGCGTAGGTGCTAAGCCTAGTGACCGTGTAGCTCAGTTGATTGGTCAAGCGCGCAAGCAGACGCCAGCAGAAGCTGTAGCGGCTGCAGAGTAGTGTTTCTGTCTCTTATACAC
>QXZU01000168.1:26442-76390 GCA_009886205.1 K189A clade bacterium
GAGTAGTGTTTGGAGGCACCTGTGCCTCCACTAAAAGCCATAACCTGGTAGCCAACACATGAGTTTAGACATTATTGTGGTGGGTAGGTTAGGGCGCTCTTTCGGTGTTAAGGGCTGGCAAGTACTCCAGTCCTTCACCGACCCTCCAGAAAATATTCTTCAATATGCCCCTTGGTATCTGCAAAGGTCACCTGACGGCCCATGGCAAGCGTTAGCTAAGCCAGCATGCCAACCCCATAAGAATGGTCACATCGTTCGCCTCGAGCATATTCAAAACCCCGAAGACGCCCACGCTTACAGTGGCAGCTTTATAGGCGTGCCTCGTGACGCACTCAGCGCATCTGAAAACACAGATGACTCCGCTGACGCTGAATATTTTTGGCACGATTTGGTGGGCTGCGAGGTCTATAACTTAGATGGCGTGTGTTTGGGTAGGGTAGATCACCTCATTGAAACTGGCGCCCACGATGTGCTCATTGTCAAAAGCGAAGAAGGCAACCACCTCATTCCGTTCCATGAGCCTTATTTACAAAATGTCGATCTAACTGCCAAACGCATCAGCGTTGAGTGGCATTTGGATTGGTCCTAAGGCGAACCCCATGTGGCTTGGCGTCATTACACTCTTTCCTGAAATGTTCGACGCTGTGTCGAGTAATGGCGTTTTTGGCCGTGCGGTCGATAACGGCATCATTTCCTTAAATCGTTACAACCCACGAGATTTTTCCACTGATAAGCATCGTACTGTCGATGATCGACCTTATGGTGGCGGCCCGGGCATGGTGATGATGGTAGAGCCGTTGCTCAAAGCGTTAGAGGCAGCAAAAAAAGATGCCCCTGAAAACGCTTTGGTGGTGCTTATGAGTCCTCAAGGCGAGGTTTTTAGTCAGGCTAAAGGCATTGATTGCGGGCAGTTAGAGGGACTCATTTTGATCTGTGGTCGCTATGAAGGTATTGATGAACGGTTCATTCGCGGGCATGTTGATGAAGAGTGGTCAATTGGCGATTATGTGCTCAGCGGGGGTGAATTAGCGGCAATGGTGGCCACAGATGCTATCGCTAGGCACTTACCGGGCACTTTAGGCAATCAAATGTCAGTTATTGATGAATCACACCTTGATGGAACGCTCGATTACCCTCACTATACGCGCCCCGAGAAGTTGGGTTTGGATGTGGTGCCCGCAGAACTCCTAAGTGGAAACCACAAACAAATGTCTCGGTATAGACGCCGTGAGGCGCTTAAACGAACTTTGGATCGAAGGCCAGACTTGCTTACCGGGCGAGTGTTCAGTCAAGAAGATCGAAAGTTACTGGAAGAATGTTTTGCTGGCTGCAATGCGGCCAAAGCAGTGGAGTAGATAAAGTGCGCAGAAATAAGATAATTGAAGAAATCGAAAACAGTCAGATGAATGAGATTCCTGAATTTAGCCCAGGTGACACAGTCAGTGTTCAGGTGCTGGTTAAAGAGGGTACTCGTGAGCGCTTGCAAGCCTATGAAGGCGTTGTAATCGGTATTAAAAAGCGCGGACTAAACTCTGCATTTGTCGTACGTAAGATCTCTCACGGCGTGGGTGTGGAAAGAACTTTCCAAACACACAGCCCGTTGATCAAAGGCATTGAAGTGAAGCGCCGTGGTGATGTTCGCCAAGCGAAACTCTACTACTTGCGAGAGCTGTCTGGTCGTTCTGCACGTATTAAAGAAAAAGTTAAGGCTAAGTAAAGGCCTTACTGCGAAGCCCCAGTGGTTGCTGGCTTACTAGCTAGGAACTCATTTGGGGTTTTTGCCTGCCTGCCTCCGCCTCCCATGGTAAGAAACGGCGTAAGAAACGGCGTAAGAACAGGTAGAAGAATAGCTGTAAGAATAGTTAGAAAATAGGGTGAAAAACCTAGTGGAAAAGATGCTGGCAAGGCTGAATAACGCAAAGCCAGACCTTCATGACACTGAGCGCCTCCTGCGCACTGTGCCCGCGACCACCCATTAGTTCTCCATACTTTTCCATTTTTCCAGTTTCCCCATTTTCCCAGTTCCCCAATCCCTCATAGCGTAATTTCGGTTTTTTTTGCTGCTGGTTTGGCTAGGCTAAATTGTCTCTGCTAAATGACCTCTGCTGGCGTTTCCTTTGATGTACCGTTAACGCAAATTCCGCTACCCTTTGGCTCGTTTAAAGGCGCTTGCGCCCAGTTTGAACTATTCTATAGTCCACTGCCTTTATAAGGATTGCTCTTGTCAAAACAGGGGTCGGAAAAAAACCAAACGGATATCAGCGGGTATTTAGACACGCTGTGGCTAGAGCGTGGCTTAAGTGAAAATACGCTTATGGCTTACCGCCGGGATTTGCAGATGACAGCCCAGTGGTTAGAAAAACGCAGTCAGGGCCAAATGGCATTGTTACAAGCAGATAACGATGCGCTTATTGAGTTTATGGTGCAGCGCAAAAGTGCCGGTGTCAGCGACAAAAGCTCGGCACGCTGGTTGAGTACACTGCGCGGTTTTTACCGCTATATGATTTTCAATCAGCGCCTTGTAGATGACCCAACGCAAAAGTTAGAACACCCCAAACTGGGCCGATCACTGCCCAGCTCTTTGTCTCCGGCCCAAGTGGAGGCGCTGTTAGCCGCTCCGGACGTGACCAATGCTCTTGGTTTGCGAGATCGGACAATGCTAGAGGTGTTATATGCCAGTGGTTTGCGTATTACTGAGCTCGTGACCCTGGAACTGGCTAACGTGAATCAGCGCCAAGGTGTCGTCAGAGTGATAGGTAAGGGCAATAAGGAGCGTCTGGTGCCTACTGGTGAAAATGCCCTAGATTGGCTCAGTCGATATTTGCGCGATGCACGTTTAAGCCTGCTGCCAGCAGGGGGCAGTGTGCTGTTTCCAAGTCGATTAGGGCGGGTGATGACACGGCAAACGTTTTGGCATGCCATTAAAAAGTATGCCCTGCAGGCAGGTATCCAGAAAAACATCTCGCCTCATACATTACGCCATGCATTTGCCACACATCTTGTGGATAATGGCGCAGACTTGCGGGCAGTGCAGATGATGTTAGGTCATAGTGACCTCTCCACCACGCAAA
Organism: K189A clade bacterium; assembly: GCA_009886205.1. Lineage (GTDB taxonomy): Bacteria > Pseudomonadota > Gammaproteobacteria > Pseudomonadales > Azotimanducaceae > UBA4421. The sequence goes on from QXZU01000168.1 coordinate 29,514, forward strand.
TTTATACCCATGTTGCGCAGCAAAGACTCAAAGAGTTGGTGCAAGAACATCACCCACGAGGGTGATCTTGAGGCAGATGAATGACATTTGACCTCAGTCATATCAATTGGCCCACGCTAGGGCCGTGCTGTTTTAGCTCAATTTATAGAGGAGTGAAGTTGCCATGTTTTTAAGAACACTCAATAGACCAACTGGGCGCAAAATTCCTGTGCGGGCGTTGTCAGCATTGTTTTTTGGTGCGCTGCTGGTGCAGTCTAGTTTTGTTGCAGCCGAACAATCAGATCCCGCATTTGATCTGCCCAAGGGCAGCGAAGTAGCGGTTGCCCGTTTACTAGAACTACGCCCTGACATACCCATCATCGCGGTTTATCCCATTAGTGTAGAGGGTATGTTTGGTATTGACCTGCCCGGTGGCACAACGCTGTTTGCTACCCAAGACGGCAAGCACCTTTTCGCAGGCGAATTGTTCGCAATGGGCGAGGAGTTGGTCAGCCTTTCTGAGCAGCGCCGCAGTAGCGAGCGCGTTGAGTTAATGGCCCAAGTTGCAAGCAAAGATATGGTCATTTTCCCAGCTAAGGGCAAGACCTTAGATTACATCCATATTTTTACTGACGTAGATTGCGGTTATTGTAGAAAGTTGCACGCCGAGATCGCAGATTATTCTGAGCTGGGCATTGAAGTGCGCTATTTGGCCTACCCGCGCACGGGCCTAGATGGCGAGACCCATAAAAAAATGTCCAATGTATGGTGCTCTGCGGACCGTAAGCGGGCGTTAACCAAGGCCAAATTAGGTTTGGAAGTGGACGCTGACACATGTGCTGATCCAGTGGTGGAGCAGTTTCAGTTAGGGCGAATGATCGGCGTGAGCGGTACGCCGGCTATTGTTACATCTGACGGGCGTTTGCTGCCCGGTTATGTACCAGCCCCAGACTTGCTGGCACGGCTACAGCAGTAGTACTTGAACAGCACTTGAGAGCACTGCAGGGGTAGAACTGTAGTTGCTCGGTTATAGTGAAATAGTCGCGAAAATTTACAACAATAAACGTCTGCTAGCGCAGTGCGCGATCGCAGATCTGATTACAAACTCCGGAAAAAATTAGTGAACAAACTTCGAATAGGTATTGCAGGACTTGGTACCGTGGCTCAGGGCGTACTGCACCTTGTTAGATCCAATGGCAGCCTTATGACCAGTCGCACGGGCGTTGAGCTTGTTGTGCAGCGTATTGCTAGTCGCAGCGCTAAGCCAGGTGTGGATTTACTTGGCGCGGTATTTAGCACGAATGTTCATGACCTCGTTGCTGACCCTGAAGTAGACGTGATTTTGGAATTGATTGGCGGTGAAGGGTTAGCCAAAGACCTGATTGAAAGTGCGCTTGCTGCAGGCAAGCCGGTAGTGACCGCCAATAAAGCTGTAATTGCCGCACATGGTAATCAACTGTTGGCAGGGGGCAATGTGCCTCTGCGTTTTGAGGCCGCTGTCGCTGGCGCTATTCCAATTATTCAGTCGTTGCGTCAAGGCCTGGCGGCTAATCGAATAGACGCCATCTACGGCATTATTAACGGCACCTGTAACTACATGCTCACCGTTATGGAAGAGGAAGGGCTCGCATTCGAAGAGGTGTTGGCTCAAGCCCAGGCGTTAGGTTACGCCGAGGCGGACCCTGCTTTTGATATACAGGGTACTGATGCGGCTCATAAATTGACCATTTTGGCGGCCCTAGGTTTTGGTACCTCATATGATTTTTCGGCCCTTTACGTCGAAGGTATTACACAAATAGCAGCCGAAGACATTCAATATGCGAAAGAACTCGGTTTTAAAATTAAGCACCTAGGCATTGCTGTGCATTCTGACGCTGGCTTAGAAACACGTGTCCATCCTGCACTGGTGCCTGAGTCGGCTCTGTTAGCCAGTGTTAATGGTGTTATGAATGCGGTTCAGGTGGTCAGCGACGGCGCGGGTGAAACACTCTTTAGTGGCCCGGGTGCTGGGGGGGCGGCGACTGCCTCAGCGGTTTTGGCCGATGTCCTCTCACTTGGCTCAGCTATCGCGGGTCAGTCCGGCGCAGCAGCTCAGCGTCAAAACCAAAATCAAGACAAACCTAAAGCAGGCCCCGCACCGGCAATAAGTCGTGTTGCCATGGATGATATCGCCAGTGCCTGCTACCTACGTATCCCCACAGTTGATCGTCCCGGCGTTTTTGCTCAGGTTGCAAGTGCTTTATCAGCCCATAGCATCAGTATTGAGGCGGTGATTCAAAAAGAACAACCTGCAAGCGATGCTTCAGTTTCCATCGTGATCATGACAAATAGGGTGGTTGAGTCGGTGGTCAATGCCGCGCTAAAAGAACTCTCGGCACTAGACACTGTAGTGGGCGAGATTACCCGTATACGAGTTGCGCCCACTCATTAAGCCCGAGGCCACTATGCAGATTTTGGTCAGAAAAGTGCCCCCGGCGGGGGTTGGTGTAGAGCATCCGTTGCTGGACAGAATCTATGCCGCGCGTGGTATCAGCAACGTTGCAGAAATGGATCGTAAGCTGAGTACGCTGCTGTCACCTGAGCGACTACCAGATATTGGTAAGGCCGCTATGCGCCTTGCTGACGCGGTGCAAAAGCAAGAAAAAATACTCATCGTTGGCGATTTCGACGCAGACGGCGCCACATCAGTCGCTCTGTGTATGTTAGCGCTGAAGTCCTTTGGCGCCGAGCACGTGGACTTTTTAGTACCTAACCGTTTTGATTTTGGTTATGGCTTGTCCCCTGAAATTGTGCAATTGGCGCAGACCAAACACCCTGACCTAATCATGACAGTGGATAACGGCGTGGCCAGTATTGCTGGCGTCGCTGAGGCTAATGCTGCAAACATAGATGTGATCATTACAGACCACCACTTGCCTGGCGAGCAGCTGCCCGATGCTCTGGCTTTGGTGAACCCCAACCTCAATGATTCTGGTTTTCCGAGCAAATCCATGGCCGGAGTGGGGGTGGCTTACTACGTGTTGAGTTGGTTAAGACAGGAGTTACGCGCCCGGGATTGGTTCAAGCAGACCCAGCGCGAGGAGCCGAATTTAGCCCAGTACCTAGATTTGGTGGCATTGGGCACAGTCGCGGACGTCGTGCCCCTAGACCGCAATAACAGGGTTCTAGTGCACAACGGTTTGCTGCGCATGCAGCGCGGTCTCACGCGTCCCGGCATAAAAGCATTGGCCCAGGTGGGTAAGCGCGATTTGACGAGCATCTCCGCCCAAGACCTTGGCTTTGCCATAGGCCCGCGCCTTAACGCCGCAGGGCGCTTGGAAGATATGAGTGTGGGTATCCGGTGTTTGATGACCCAAGATGAAGCTGAAGCTAAACAACTGGCAGGCAGCCTAGACGTTTTGAACCAAACTCGGCGACACCTGCAGCAGGATATGGTGGCCGATGCGGAACTTATTGTTTCGCAGTTTAAGGTTGGCGAGCAGGCAACCGGGTTGTCGGTTTATCACGAGAGTTTTCACCAGGGCGTGGTGGGCATTGTTGCCGGCAGGTTGAGGGAGAAATTTCATCGTCCCGCCATAGTTTTTGCAGATGCCGGTGGCGCATCGCCAGATGAGCTAAAAGGCTCTGCGCGAAGCATTGATGGGGTAAATATCCGCGACGTGTTAGACAGCATTGCCACGCGTTATCCCGGCTTACTGATCAAGTTTGGTGGCCACGCCATGGCCGCGGGTCTGAGTATTAAAAGAGTTCATCTACCGCGTTTTCATAAGGTTTTTGACAAAGCGGTAGCTCAGTTGGTCACCGAAGACATGCTCAGCGCCAGCCTGCTTACCGATGGTTCGCTGACGGGTGACGACCTCAATTTACAGACCGTTGAGCTTTTAGCCGGTGCGGGACCTTGGGGCAGCGGTTTTGCTGAACCGCTTTTTTCTGGCGAATTCGCACTGATTAGCCAGCGTGTAGTGGGAGACACCCATTTGAAGCTTGTGGTCAAACACGGCGAGCGAGTGATTGATTGCATCGCGTTTTCTCAGCCCATGCTCAGTGGCAGCCCAGCCAACGTGCTCATGGTTTACAAATTGGCAGTCAACGACTATGCCGGTTCGCGAACATTGCAGCTGATGGTGGAGTACATAGAGGCTTTGCCTTAGAATTACGTCGCCAAAATTTGCTTTAAATGGTTGCCGTTTAAAGTGCTTTTGCTTTGCTCCAAAAATTGCCGGTAAGTCACTCTAAATATGCCTGAAATCACATCCGTACGAGAACACATCAAAGATTTGCAAGAGCGCGACGCCGCACTTCGGGGGTATCTTTGACTTTGCTGAGAAGCAGGAACGTTTACAGGAAGTTGAGCTAGAGCTAGCCGACGGCGATGTGTGGAACAACCCCGAGCGCGCCCAGCAGTTAGGCCGCGAGCGGGCCGACCTAGAGCAGATTGTAAGCTTGCTCAGTTCTTTGGGGACATCCTTGTCTGAACTCCACGAGCTGGCTGAAATGGCCAGCGATGAAAATGATGAAGACGCGCTTAACGATGTCTCTAACGAACTCTCAGGGTTAGAGGGCAGTCTAGCGACGTTAGAGTTTCACCGTATGTTCCAAGGTGAAATGGACAGCGCCAACACGTATCTAGAAATTCAAGCAGGCTCAGGCGGCACAGAAGCCCAAGATTGGGCAGATATGTTGTTGCGTATGTATCTGCGTTGGGCTGAAAAGCGCGGCTTTGCCGTGTCAGTAACAGAACTATCGCCGGGCGATATTGCGGGTATCAAGAGCGCCACAATTTTTGTCAGTGGCGCTTATGGCTATGGTTGGCTACGCACAGAAACCGGCGTTCACCGTTTAGTTAGAAAATCACCCTTTGACTCTGGTAGCCGCCGACACACCTCTTTTGCATCGGTCTTTGTCTCAGCAGAAATCGACGACGACATTGAAATTGATATAAATCCAGCAGATGTTCGGGTAGACACCTATCGCGCCAGTGGCGCAGGTGGGCAGCACGTTAACCGTACTGATTCTGCTGTACGTTTGACCCACTTGCCTACCAATACAGTCGTACAATGCCAGAGCGAGCGCTCGCAGCATCAAAACAAAGACAATGCTTATAAGCAGCTGCGGGCTAAACTCTACGAGTTAGAGTTGCAAACGCGCCGCTCGGAGCAGCAGTTGATTGAAGATTCCAAAGCCGACATTGGCTGGGGTAGCCAGATAAGGTCTTATGTACTGGACCAATCTCGAGTGAAAGATTTGCGTACCAATATTGAGCGAACAGATCCAAATGCAGTATTAGACGGCGACTTGGATGGGTTTATTGAGGCCAGCCTTAAGGCCGGCCTTTAGAGCAATCAATTAATGCCATTCAATTAAGGCGAAGGCATTTGTCGCGTACCTGTAGGCAACTAGTAGATCAAAAGTAGAGACGGACAACAAAACTCGAGCGCCGAGTTACAAAATTACAAAACCAGTAGCCCATTAGGGTTATCAAAGTGAGTAGAAAAAATGAGCGAAGAACGAGATATTCTTGCCAACCGCAAAGCCAAAATGGAAGGCTGGCGCGCGGATACCGGTATTTATCCCAATGACTTTCGTCGCCAAGATTTAGCCGCAGACTTACACCAGCAAGCTAAAGATTTTGATAAGCCTCAGTTGGTAGAGGAGGCGATAGAAACAGCCATAGCGGGTCGTATTATGCTGCGCCGGGTTATGGGCAAAGCCAGCTTTTTGACCATTCAAGACAGCTCGGGTCAAATGCAATGCTACTTGACCAAAAATGAACTGAGCGAAGAGGTTTACGAGGCGTTCAATAAGTATTGGGAAATGGGCGATATCGTGGGTATTCGCGGCGTGCTCATGCGCACCAATAAAGGTGAGCTTACCGTGCAAGCGAAGGAAATTGTTCTACTGAACAAGACCCAATTACCGCTGCCCGAAAAGTTCCATGGTGTCACCGACCAAGAAATTCGTTATCGCCAACGGTACCTAGATCTCATTGTTAATGAAGACAGTCGTGGCGTATTCCGCACGCGTTCGTTAGTGATGCAAAAAATTCGCGAGTACTTCACCAAGCTAGACTACTTAGAAGTAGAAACGCCCATGATGCACAGTATTCCCGGTGGTGCGACAGCGCGCCCATTTACTACCCATCATAATGCGTTAGACATGCCTCTGTATCTACGTGTTGCACCAGAGCTTTATCTAAAGAGGCTTGTCGTGGGCGGCTTTGAGCGCGTATTTGAAATCAACAGAAACTTCCGCAATGAAGGGCTGTCTACGAGGCACAACCCAGAATTTACGATGCTAGAGTTTTATCAAGCCTACGCCGACTACGAAGATTTGATGACCCTCACAGATGATTTGTTAGCGAGCCTTGCGCGTGATGCTTTGGGTTCCACTGCATTTAACTATCAAGGCATTGATCTAGATTTTGCAAACGCGCCACTGCGTATCAGCATGGCGGAGTCCCTCGCTCGATTTGGTAGCGTGCCCGAGGCATCTGTGGCCGATGTAGACCACTTGCGTGGTGTGCTAAAAGCAAAAGGTAGCACCGCGGAGGATCATTGGGGCTTGGGAAGGCTGCAAATGGAAGTCTTCGAAGCACAAGTAGAAGGTCGCCTTGAACAGCCCACCTATATCACTGAGTATCCAGCCGAAGTGTCGCCGCTCGCGCGTCGCAATGACAAAAACCCGGATATTACCGACCGTTTTGAACTTTTTATCGGCGGTCGTGAATACGCTAACGGGTTCTCAGAGTTGAATGATCCAGTGGATCAAGCCACTAGGTTCAGAGCTCAGGCAGATCTTAAATCTCAGGGCGACGATGAAGCGATGCATTTCGATCAAGATTACATAACTGCCCTAGAGTATGGTTTGCCGCCAACGGCGGGAGAGGGCGTTGGCATTGATCGCTTAGTGATGTTGCTGACCAATGCGCCTTCAATTCGCGATGTATTGTTGTTTCCACTGATGCGTCACCAGTAGGCTGGCTCAGGGAACGGCGCTCAGGGAACGGCGCTCAAGGAGCGAGCTTAATCAGTGACAGGGGGGTTATAATGAATCAACGCGTTAACTTGGAAGCTTCTTGGCAAGCGCTGCTCAAAGATCAGTTTGAGCGCCCCTACATGCAAGCGCTGCGTGATTTTTTACTGGAAGAAAAGCGCCTAGGCAAACGGATATATCCGCCAGGCGAGCGGATATTCGCTGCCTTAGACGCGGTGCCCGTGGATAAAGTCCGCGTGGTCATAATAGGTCAAGACCCTTATCACGGCCCCAATCAGGCCCATGGGCTGAGTTTTTCTGTGCCTAACGGCATACCTATACCTCCATCATTACGCAACATGCTCAAAGAAATCGACACCGACATTGGTCTACCTGAGCCGTTGCAGGCAAATTGTGGCGATCTTTCCGCATGGGCGGATCAAGGCGTATTGTTGCTTAACAGTGTGCTCACAGTTGAGCAGGCTCAGGCGGCCTCGCACCAAGGTAAAGGGTGGGAGCAGTTCACGGACGTGCTTGTCAGTAGGTTAGCTGAACAGCGCCAGGGGTTGGTATTTTTACTTTGGGGCGCTTACGCGCAAAAGAAGGGCAAACTCGTAGATGCTCAGCGCCATCACTTGCTCTTGGCGCCGCATCCTTCTCCTTTATCCGCTCACCGCGGCTTTTTTGGCTGTAAACATTTTTCTCAAACTAACAAAATATTAGCCGCTCAAGGTTTGTCAATTATCGATTGGTCACAAGCCCAGTTGTCCGGCGAGTCTGCAAACAACGAATAAGTGAACTACCAATGACTGTAATTTCAGAAATCATCCCTAGCTCAACAACGGCTCAAGTCAGTATAAGTGAGCTCAAAACTTCAGGCGCCATGAGTATTGGCCATGCCCACCTAAACATGGTCGCTAGTTTGAATGCACTGACCTTGGATGCGGTCAGAGTGCTCACTGCCGCTGTTTCACACTGGTCTGCTCGAGAGGACATCGCTGGCGTTTTAATAACAGGAGAAGGCGAAAAAGCCTTCTGCGCAGGTGGCGATATACAGGCGCTGTATCGGGCGGCAGTTGCTAATCGTCAGGCAGGTGAGTTAGTTGATCTCTATCCTTTTGAATTTTTTGCTGAAGAATATCGCCTTGATTATGTGTTACACACGTTCAACAAGCCGGTTATCACTTTAGGCCACGGCATAGTCATGGGCGGCGGCTATGGTCTCTTCGCTGCCTCTGGTTATCGCGTGTTAACTCAGCGCAGTAAGCTCGCTTTTCCAGAAATCACCATTGGTCTGTTTCCCGATGCGGGTGGCAGTTGGGTGCTGAAAAATCTACCCCAACCAATTGCATTGTTCCTTGGCTTAACTGGGAGTCAGGTGAATGCAACGGATGCGTTAGCGCTGAATATTGGCACCCACATGATTGATCATGAGCAACGGCAAATGTTTGTTGATGGATTGGCGACTATGGCGTGGAGCGAAGATGACGCTGGCAATAGGGCGTTGCTTGATGAATATCTGGTCAGCTGCAGCTACCAGGGCCAACGTCCAGAGCCTGAATTGTCTGCGTTTGACGGGGCGTTGGTAGAAGTTGGTAGCCTGAGTGATTGCGTGACCAGTATTGTCGCCATGCAGGGGAAGTCAGCCTGGATTGATCGCGGTATCGGCAATTTGCAGAAGGGTTGTCCGGTAACCGCTGGAATTATTTTCGAACAAATGCGCAGGGTGAAAACGATGACCTTGGCAGAGAGCTTTCGTATGGAGTTGGCTGTGGCCACTCGTTGCCTGCAATGGCCAGATTTTGCAGAGGGCGTTCGCGCGCTGCTCATTGATAAAGATGGTGCGCCAAAGTGGACTGTGAACAGTGTCGATGATTTGTCTAAAGAATATATTGATGCGCACTTCGACGAGAATTTTGTCGGTCTTTGGCCAAATAACCCACTGCATGACCTTGGCTGATTAGACCGCTTTTGAGTTCTCGGCGTGCAAACGAAAAAGCGGTACGATCAGGTTAGTCTGGGGCGTCCTCAGTCTTGCGGGTAACCCACAGGCCGTAGCCCGAAGTGGGTGCATGCTCTTTCTGTTCAGTTTCTTGCGCAGAGTGCTGTGCTGGTGATGGGCTAGGAGCGCTCACGTAAATGACATCGCCCTTAACGCCTTCTGGGCTGAGCCAAGTATCACCCACAACTGGTGCGCTGCCTTGCCATTGAAATTGAGCCAATTGCTTTTTAACAGCACCTCTAAACTGGGCTCTCGCGACAATTTCTTGCCCCAGATAACAGCCCTTATCGAAATCTACAGCCCCGTGTACGTGCAGATCCAGCATTTGCGGTAAAAATTTCTGGCTTAAGGTTTTGCTGATGAAAACCATACCTTGCTCCGCCATAAGTGCGCCAAGTGTCGGCGAAATGTCTCCTTGGTCAAGCGCTGAGGCTTGTTCGTTAGCAATCGCCCATCCGGGTAAGAGGTGTCTTTGCTCGTCCTCGCAGGCCTCAATATTTACCGGGGTGTCTGTTGAGTGAAATGTACATTTAGCAAACATAGCGTAGGGCTTGAGGAAATTCATAACGTCTTCGGCGAGGGTGTTGTGTACAACTAGGCCAACGCCTTCGGTTAGTTCTAATGCCCAACCGTTGGCTAAAACTCGGCCTTTAAGTGTGCACAGCGCCATAGGTGTTGGCTGTGTTTTATTGATCCTAGCGCTGTCGCAAGTCAAATAGCCTTGTAAAAACTCTTTGACGGCAAAGCCCTTGAGGGTGATCATTCTCGCTTCCAGCCAGTTCTCCACAGAGTAGTCCCTTTCTTACAAACCGTATGGTTTTAGACTGCCTTAAGGCGAGCTATAAAAGCAATAACCTAGGCATCGTAGTTATGAGTGCAACAGATCTTAAACAAATTTACTGGCGTAGTCGCCGCGGCATGCTTGAAATCGAAGCAAAACTGGTGCCGTTCATTCGCGACCATTTTCAGGATTTAAGCAGCGAAGAGCAAAAAACTTATGAAGCGATGTTGGATCTAGAAGATTGGGAGATCTTTGATTGGTTACAAGGTCGAGAAGTACCCGAAGACCCAATGGTGCGCGCGCTTGTAGAGAAAATCATCGCCTGCAAGTCAACACTCTAGTTCAAACTGCTGGGTGCGCGGCTGTTGGACGCTCGCCCCAGAAACAAATCTGTTTATTGATTCGTTCAGGTGGCATGCGCCGAGCATGTAATTTGCTTGGTTGCGGCCTATTTCTTTATGCCGGTGTAAAGCTTCTTGGCCTCGCCGGATTGGGACTGTTTGCAATGGCCTGTCATCGCTTTGTTGTACAGGCCTTGCTTGGCCAAAGTTTGCACGTGCACTTGCCCGGTTGGTTCGACAACCCAACGCATTCTCTACAACAAATCACGTTAGATGAAGCCGCGCAGGTGCAAAGCTGGCAGCTTAGTTGGGCTTTGTGTTTGTGCTTTAGCAAGTTGCCGCCTCAGTGGGTGTTTGCGGATGAGGTGGACGCCGGCACCTTCGCCGCATTGAAGCGGTTGGTGAAGGTGGCTCATGGTTAAACCTAACTGTTTAGGCAAGCTAACTGTTTAGGCAAACTAAATGTATAGGCTAGCTAAACGGCTAAGCCAGATTAACCGTTTAATTATGCGCTACCCAACCTTGTAGCAATCTCTGTTGTATTTGGCGCGCAATGCGCGAATAACCAGTTGCTCGCAGAATGTTGCCGAATCGGGTGCTTGGTCATAGTGCTTGGTCATAGTGCTTGGTCATAGTGCTTTGTCATAGTGCTGGAGAGGGTGGTCAGACAGAGCGCTCCACAGAGCGCTTGAGAGTAGAAATGGTGTGGGGCTAACTGGGGTGACTAAACAGAAGTTTTAATCATATCTAGTTGGTCGGTGCTGCCGGGAAACAAGATGGTGTCTGTTGTATTCACAGTTTGCTCGGGGTGGTCTAAGTTATAGTTCAGGCCTCGGCTTTCTTTGCGTTTGAGCGCTGAGCGTACGATCAGATCTGCTACGTGCAATAAGTTGCGCAACTCAATAAGGTCGTTGGTTACTCTATAGTTCGCATAGTACTCGTGGATTTCTTGTTTCAATAATTCAATACGCCGCTGGGCTCGCTGTAAGCGTTTGTCTGTTCTAACAATGCCCACGTAGTCCCACATGAACCGTCGCAACTCTTCCCAGTTGTGCGCAATGATGATGGACTCATCCGAGTCTGTGACTTGAGATTCGTCCCAGCGTGGGATGTAAGGCACTGTTTGAGGCCGGTCAAGCTGGGAAATAATCTTCTCAGCCGCGTTTTGACCATAAACCAAGCATTCAAGCAGAGAGTTACTCGCCAGACGATTTGCCCCATGCAAGCCAGTGCAACTGACTTCGCCTATTGCGTAGAGGTTAGCCAAGTCTGTGCGGCCATGTTCGTCGACTACCACGCCACCGCAGGTGTAATGGGCCGCAGGCACCACGGGAATGGGCTCTTTAGAAATATCTATGCCTAGCTCAGAGCACTTTTTTGCAATGTTCGGGAAGTGGTGCTGAATAAATTCATGAGAGCGGTGGCTAATGTCCAGATATACGCAGTCAGCGCCAATACGCTTCATTTCATGGTCAATGGCGCGAGCGACGATGTCTCTAGGTGCCAGTTCTGCGCGTTCATCAAATTTGTGCATGAACCGTTCGCCGTTGGGCAGTCGCAGCACGCCGCCTTCGCCACGTACCGCTTCGGAGACCAAGAAAGATCCGGCGTGAGGGTGGTAAAGGCAAGTAGGGTGGAATTGGTTGAATTCCATATTGGCAACTCGACAGCCAGCGCGCCAAGCCATGGCAATGCCATCGCCGGTAGAGCCGTCCGGATTACTGGTATAGAGGTAGACTTTACTGGCGCCGCCGGTGGCAAGAATGACAAAGCGAGATTGGAAGACTTCAACACGCCCACTGCCAAGGTTAAGCACGTAGGCCCCGGCACAGCGACTGGGGTTGCGGCCTAATTTGGACAAATTAATGAGGTCTATGGCCACTCGATCATTGAAAAGTTGGATGTTGGGGTGGTCAAGGGCGCGGTCGGTGAGTGTTTGGGTGATGGCTTTGCCCGTGGCATCAGCGACATGCAGGATGCGTCGGTGCGAGTGACCACCTTCACGGGTTAAATGCAGCGCGTTGTTTTCAACGTCAAAATCCACGCCCCACTCGGCTAATTGGTTAATCGCTCTGGGTGCGCCTTGCACTACATCGCGGACAATATTCGCATCACACAGTCCTGCACCAGCGTCCAATGTGTCCCGCACGTGTGCGTCAAAGCTGTCTTCAGGATCGGTCACTGACGCAACGCCGCCTTGTGCCCAATGAGAAGAGCCGCTGGCGATATCGCCCTTACACAGCACCGTGACTCTTGCGTGTTCGGCCAGGAGTAACGCTGTAGTCAGGCCTGCGGCACCGCCGCCGATGACCAGTATGTCAGTATTGAATCTTTGCGACATGTTCTCTAACGCGTTGAATTGATCCGGGAGTATAGCGCTCTCCACGGCATTAGAATATCCGCATGGGTAGAGTTTAAGGTGACGGAGTCGCTTTTGCTCTTGTGGGTAATCAAACTCGGCGGTAGCTAGTAGCTAGTAGCCAGTGCGAAGGGGCCTGAGGGCGGTGAATTTAGGCCGTTGGGGCAGATATTTGTTCGACCCAAGCTTACCTTTGAGGCGGAAGCGAGTCTAAGCCCTTGCTACTTCGGGTTGATTTTGGGTTAATCCATGCATGATCAAAAAGCGAGTGTTAGTGGATAAACAGCAAGGCTCGATTCGGCTTTACGCCTCTGAAAATCCTTGTGCAAAGTGCCCCAGTGGCTGCACTTCCGCTGCCACTCCGCCTGCTGGGCTGCAAATTATAGACTTTGCTTGGCCATCGGCCCATTTGAACGCGGTGGCGCTCTATCTATTCGGGTTGCCTTTACTTCTTCTTGTGACAGCAGTTTGGTTTATGGACAGCTATGCGGTGCAGTTAGCGACTACCTCGGAGATGTCTTTAGGGCGTTTCACGATGGCCAGCATCCCAATTGTCGTGTTGGCTGCGAGTATGGGAATGGTCTTGGGAGGGCGTTTAGCCCGCAAGAAAAGCCGTTCACTCATACAGGCCTTGAAAGAAGCAATAGCCATACCCACTATTTCCACTAGCGAGCGCGCGTCTTCAGAAAATTCGTTGTAGTCGCTAATTTCCCTAGGCTGCCAAGACTATGGATGCCCAGATCAGTTTCTGACTAATTTTGAGGAAAATTCCAAAATGCAGAACAGTACGATTTCGCCTCTAGGCCCAAAACATTCAAAGCTCAAAGCTGTTAAAGCAGGGGTAGCCTTGATCTGTTTGGCGCTAGGTACCTTGGTCTCTAGCGTGTCAGCTGCCCAGCTGCCTGACTTCACCTCACTGGTGAAAAATAATGAGGCTGCAGTGGTCAATATCAGTACCACCAGCGAACCCAAGCGTAGGCCTAGTAGCCCGGGCCGTCCCGGTGGCAATGATCGTCTCGAGGAGTTTTATAAGTTTTTCGGCCCACCAGGCGGCCCCAATGGTCCTAATAATCCAAGAGGCGGGCCACCCAGGAATCCCAATAGATCGTTGGGTAGTGGGTTTATTATTGCTGCAGACGGTTATGTGTTGACGAATAACCATGTGGTTGAGGATGCGGACGAGATCATTGTGCGCACCAGTGACCGACGTGAATATGAAGCAACATTAGTGGGAGCAGATCCCCGCTCGGACCTCGCTCTGCTCAAGATCGAATCAAAAGACGACTTCCCAATACTCAAAATGGGTAACTTTGACGACGTTGAAGTAGGCCAGTGGGTGTTGGCCATTGGTTCCCCTTTTGGCTTTGATTACTCCGTAACGGCAGGCATTGTCAGCGCCAAGGGTCGCAGCCTGTCCAATCCTCGCACCGGTAATTACGTGCCCTTTATTCAGACTGATGTGGCCATAAACCCCGGTAATTCTGGCGGACCACTGTTTAATCTAGAGGGTGAGGTAGTGGGCATCAATTCGCAAATCTATTCTAACTCGGGTGGCTTTATGGGCGTCAGCTTCGCAATTCCAATCGACATAGCCATGGATGTGGTTGAGCAACTCAAAGACAAAGGTCGGGTCTCCCGTGGGTGGCTGGGCGTTGAGATTCTTGAGTTAACCAAAGATTTAGCAGAAGGCTTTGGGCTAGATCGCCCCAAAGGCGCATTGGTCACCCGAGTGTTAAAGGACAGCCCGGCAGAGAAAGGTGGTTTGGAAGACGAAGACATTATTCTCGAATTTAATGGCGATGAAATTGGCCGCGCCAGCGAATTGCCACAATTTGTTGGCCGTGCCCCAGTGGGCGAGGCGTCTAAGGTCGTTGTTATGCGCGACGGTAAGAAAGTTAAACTTGCCGTAACCATTGGCGAGTTGCCTGAGAATCCACAATTGCAGAGGCAGGGTCGTGGCTCTAGTACCCAAGAAGATGCGTTTGGGTTAACGGTAGGGGCTATTTCTCCCCAAGTAACTCGAGAACTGGGCATAGACGCCGGGGTTGAGGTGTTTGCGGTGGCAGATATTGCTGAGTCGGCGGGGTTCGCCGTAGGCGACGTTATTCTGAGAATGCGCGGCCAGAAGATTGACGGTGTAGAGGACTTTAAGGCGGTTGTGGCCTCCATTAAACCTGGGCAAGTTGTCCCCGTTAAAGTTCAGCGGCAGCAGCGTTCCCTATACCTTGCGTTGAAGGTGCCAACGGACAAGTAGGGTCTTTCAAGTTGAGGATATTCATTCGTTCATAGACGCTCGTATGCGTCAGTTGGACAATTACGAGGGCAGCCGGTGCTGCCTTGGCGGTTTGACACCGTTGGGGCAGAGTGGAGGCAAAGCTGTTACAAAAGTGCGCCGTCTTTCGGTGGACCCTAACAGCCAGGCTAATAGCCTCTCTGGCATGGCAGATCGCGCTATAAGCCCTTTTCTAAGCCCTTCTCTAAGCCTTTCTCTAAACCTTTCTCTAAACCTTTCTCAAAGTATTGTGCCAAGTTAAGGAGTCTTATGGTCATTGCGCTGATTTTATTGACACTTGTAAGCGCCGGCATCTGCCATTACTTGGCGAAAAAGAAGCGACGTAATACGCCATTTTGGATCTTTTTAGGGGCATTAACGGGTCCATTTGCAGTGGTTATTCTCTTGCTTTTGAGCGCCAGAAGCTAAAACCCGTGGTTAACGAGAAAATCATCATATTAGTGGCCTAAAAGGCCCCAATACTCAAAGGTTCGCTTCATCGGCACTCGCCGATAGGCTAAACTGCATGCCCCTAATAACAGTCAGATCCTAGTGCCAAATATTCAGCGTATCCGGAATTTTTCAATTATTGCCCATATCGACCACGGCAAGTCCACATTGGCGGACAGGTTCATCCAACGCTGTGGTGGTTTGAGTGCTCGAGAGATGGAAAATCAGGTATTAGATTCCATGGACCTGGAACGTGAGCGGGGCATAACCATCAAAGCCCAGTGCGTGAATTTGCAATATACCCACTCCAACGGCGAGGTCTATCAGCTGAATTTCATTGATACGCCGGGCCATGTGGACTTCAGCTACGAGGTCTCAAGGTCTTTGGCGGCTTGTGAAGGCGCATTGCTGGTGGTAGATGCCGCCCAAGGTGTTGAAGCACAGTCGGTTGCCAACTGTTACACCGCCATTGAGCAGGGCCTAGAAGTACTTCCTGTCCTCAATAAAATTGATTTACCCCAAGCCGAGCCAGAACGTGTGGCCTCAGAAATCGAAGAAATTATTGGTCTAGATGTATCAGATATTATTGAGGTCAGTGCAAAAACGGGTGTCGGTGTAGATGAGTTACTAGATTTCTTGGTAGATAAAGTGCCGCCACCAGAAGGCGATGAAAACGCTGAGCTACAGGCACTGATCATTGATTCTTGGTTTGATAACTATCTGGGCATTGTGTCCTTGGTGCGTGTTGTTCAAGGCACACTCAACAAGGGCGACAAGATTTATGTCAAATCCACCAAGAAAACCCACAGCGTTGACCAAATTGGTCGCTTTACGCCGAAACGCAATCCCGGTAAATCTTTGCATGCGGGAGAGGTGGGATATGTAGTCGCGGGGATTAAAGAAATTACCGGTGCGCCAGTAGGCGACACGTTGGTTTCTGCGAAATCTCCAGACGTGCCTCAGCTACCCGGTTTTGCCAAAGTTAAACCCCAAGTCTACGCGGGCCTATTTCCGGTCAATGGCGAGGATTTTGAGGCATTTCGAGACGCGCTAGAAAAATTAGTCTTAAACGATGCGTCGCTATTTTACGAACCTGAGTCGTCGGATGCGCTAGGTTTTGGTTTCCGTTGTGGCTTCCTTGGTATGCTGCATATGGAAATTGTTCAAGAGCGTTTAGAGCGTGAGTACAATTTAGATCTTATTACCTCAGCGCCAACGGTGGTCTATGAGGTGGAGCTTAACGACGGCAGCGTCAAACAGATTGATAACCCATCAAGGCTACCCACCAACTTCAAGCAAATGCGTGAACCCATTGCAGAGGTGAACATACTTTTGCCCCAGGAATATGTGGGCAATGTAATGACTTTGTGTGTTGAACGCAGGGGCGTGCAGAAAAATATGAACTTTTCCCAAGGCCAAGTGTCTATGGAATGGGAGATGCCACTCAACGAAGTGGTTATGGATTTCTTTGATCGGCTGAAATCTGTAAGTCGCGGCTTTGCTTCACTGGACTATAATTTTATTCGCTTTGAAGAGGCTAACCTGGTCAAGCTAGAGATCCTGATTAACGGCGACAAGGTAGATGCATTGGCGAGCATCGTGCATCGCGACCAAGCCCAAGGCCGTGGCCGTGGGTTAGCGGAAAAAATGAAAGAGCTTATTCCTCGGCAAATGTTTGATGTTGCGCTACAAGCTGCAATTGGTGGGCAAATTGTTGCGCGTCAAACGGTTAAAGCTTTACGCAAAAATGTGACCGCCAAATGTTATGGCGGCGACATTACGCGAAAGAAAAAGCTGTTAGAAAAGCAGAAAGAGGGCAAAAAGCGGATGAAGCAGCTGGGTTCCGTGGAAATACCTCAAGAGGCGTTTTTAGCCGCGCTCAAGGTTGAGCGTTAGTAGTATGTGTAACGCCGCAAGTGAGCAGGGGCTTTTAGTGATCCGCGAAGAGGGTGCTTATCATGGATATTGATCTACCTTTTTATCTGTTTTGGGCGGTCGTTGTCTGCGGCCTTATTTGGCTCACTGATACGTTGTTTTTCAAAGCCGCTCGTATTGCCGCTCACCCAGACGCAGACCCCGAAGAAAACGAACCGTTGCTTGTTGAATATGCGCGCTCGTTTTTCCCTGTGTTGTTGCTGGTTCTAATTTTGCGTGGCTTCATCGCTGAGCCCTATCAAATTCCGTCAGAATCTATGGTGCCAACCTTGGAGGTAGGGGACTTCATTCTGGTGAATAAATACGCCTATGGCTTGCGCCTGCCGGTTTTTGGCACAAAAGTGGTTTCTATAGGCGACCCTCAACGAGGCGAGGTTATGGTCTTTGTTCCGCCTCACGATCCGCGATATTTCATCAAGCGTGTCATAGGCATTCCCGGTGACCAAGTTCGCTATGCCAATAAGAAACTGACCATTAACGGTCGTCCATTACCCTATGAATTTGTTCGTGGTTTTGAAGATCGTCGGCTGGGTATTGGTGCGTCGGAATTTGTTGAAGAGATCGGTGGCATAAAGCACAGAATTCATAAAACCCGCGCGTTTGCTAGACCGCAGCAATGGACAGTTGGCCCCGGCGAGTACCTCATGATGGGCGATAATCGAGACCATTCCGCAGATTCCCGCACTTGGGGTATGGCGCGCGAAGAGAACATTGTAGGCAAGGCGGTCGCTATTTGGGCGCACAAGCCGCCCGGATTAAATTGGCCCACTTTTGCGCGTAATCGCTGGTTTGCAACAGCAGATGACGAATAACGAAATGTTGTTTTTACCGCAATGGAAGAAAATAATTTGCGCAATTTTGTCCAAACGGAGTGCGGCAAATGCCTGAACTCACACCCCGCGCTAGTGATGACTTGGCAGCGTTGCAGTCGAAGCTGGGCTACACGTTTACGCACATTGAACTGCTAAAATTGGCCCTTACCCATAAGAGTTTTTCTAGAACCAACAACGAGCGTTTAGAATTTGTTGGGGATGCGGTCCTAGGTTATTTGATAGGCAGTCGGCTCTTTGGACTCTATCCGCAGGTTCAGGAAGATGCGCTTTCATTGATGCGCGCTAAACTGGTGCGCGGCAAAATGCTGGCGGAAGTGGCCAGAAACCTAGGTCTCTCAGCCTATTTACGTCTGGGTTCCGGCGAGCTGAAAACCGGGGGGCGAGACCGTGCATCAATTCTTGCTGACGCGTTAGAAGCCGTAATGGGCGCGATACATGAAGATGGCGGCATTCAACCTTGTTCGGACTTGGTGGATCTTTTGTTCACCGACTTAATGCAGGGCTTGGAGGCCGAGGTTTTGAAAGACCCAAAGACTCGCCTGCAAGAATATCTGCAAGCTCAGGGGTTAGATTTACCTACGTATGAAGTGGTGGATATCTGCGGCGCAGATCATCAACGTCTGTTCACTGTGCGCTGTGATGTGCCTACTAGGAATTTGCAGTGTACGTCGCAGGCCTCTTCTAGGCGAGCGGCGGAAAAGGCCGCTGCAAATGACGTGTTAGCGTTAATCGCGGAAAAAATGCAAAGTTCGGGCGGTGTTGAGCCTGATACTGACCAATCAAACGATACTAATAAAAGTTCAAACTAGGGGACAATTTTTGTCTGAACAACAACAAAAATGTGGTTATGTAGCGCTAATAGGCCGGCCTAACGTGGGCAAGTCGACGCTGTTGAATCATGTCCTTGGGCAGAAGATCAGTATCACGTCACGTAAACCCCAGACCACTAGGCGTAACCTAATTGGTGTAGATACGGTAGATGCTAACCAGGCAATTTATGTAGACACCCCCGGCATTCATCAGCAAACCGAGCGCGAGCTGAATCGGTATATGGTGAGCAATGCAACATCCGCTTTGTCTGACGTCGACCTGCTGGTGGTGCTCATCGAGGCTGGAAAAATTCAAGACGGCGATCACCATGTGTTAAAGCTATTAGCGCAACACGATGTGCCAAAGTTCGCAGTGATTTCAAAGGTCGATTTAGTTAAAGATAAAACCGCGCTGTTGCCGCAAATGCAGGCGCTCCACGCAATGGACCTGTTTGACGAAATAGTACCGATCAGTGCCTTAAAGCAGGACGGCGTAGACAGTTTTAGACAGCACGTATTCCAACGTCTGCCTATGGGTAAGCACTTTTTTGCAGACGATGAAGTGACCGACCAACCAGAGCGTTTTTTAGTGGCAGAAATCGTGCGAGAAAAACTCATGCGGCAATTGGGTGATGAAATACCCCATAGCGCAACGGTTGTCATTGAGAGCTTTAAGCAGAACGAAAAAATTACCGAAATCCATGCAGATATTTATGTCGAGCGCGATGGTCAAAAACGCATTGTCATTGGCAAAGCGGGCGCGCGCATGAAATTGATCGGCCAGGAGGCACGTAAAGACATTGAACATTTGCTCGACCATAAAGTGATGCTCCACCTTTGGGTGAAAGTGCGTAAAGGCTGGACCAACAACGTCGGGCAGATGAAGCATTTGGGTTACGACTAGTGATCCAGGTAGCCCTAGTTCGTCCAATCAGTCGTTAGTGTTGCGCTATGGCTGCTTCTAACCTCTCTCAAGAGCCGGCGGTAGTGCTACATGTACGGCCCTACAGGGAAAGTAGTTCTATTGTGCAGTTTCTTACCCGTGGCCAAGGGCGCGTAGTAGGCGTGATGAAGGGGCTGAAGCGCGACAATCCAAAACGGGTTGCGCTACAAGCATTTTCCTTTGGCACCGTTTCCTACATTCCTCGCGACGGTTTGGTCACGGTGAGAGATTTTGATTTAGGCCACTTTATTGCTCTAAAAGGCGATGCCCTTTACGCCGGTTTCTATGTGCTGGAATTGCTCAGTAGGTTAGTGCCAGAACGCCAAAGCGAGCCGCTTATTTTTACCGCGGCGTTGAAAGTGTTAGAGGCCTTGGAAGAGGGTGATGAGCTAGAACCCAGTTTACGCAATTTTGAAATGGACCTGCTGGATCACCTCGGCTTTGGCTTAGATTTTCGCCGGGTTGCGGCGGGTTCAACCAATATAGAAGAGGCCATAGAGCCGTTGCGCTTGTATAGCTATCGGCCTAACGAGGGTTTTGTTTTGGTGCCGGGAGCGTATGCGGGAGAGCATAGTTTGCCCAGAGACCTTGGCCAATTGCTCTGGGGCCAAGAAATCTTGGCTATTGCCGCCAGAAACTTTAAGGATCTTGCCGTACGTCGCGCGGCGAAAAAATTGCTGCGCGATGCGTTGGCTCCAATACTGGGTGATCGTCCGCTGACCAGTCGAATGATGCACCCCAATAGTAGGATAGTAGTAGATGGCCAAGAGCCCAACCGAAGTTGAATTAGATGTAGTGAGCCTGTCTGAAGATGGCCTAGGCGGTGCTACGTTAAACGAACGTCCAATTTGGATCCGTAATGCGCTGCCCGGCGAACGAGTGATCGCCCGTATTTTGAAGCGTCGCGGTGGTAAAAAGTTTGCAGACGGTCGCTTAATAGAGGTGGCTGAATCTCAGGTACAGCCGAACAAAGACCGCGTACCCTCTGCCTGCGAATATTTTCCTCGCTGTGGCGGGTGTGCTATGCATCACATGAGCGCTGAAGCGCAGCTATTACACAAGCAAAATCATTTGGCTGAACAGCTAGCGCGTGTAGAGGTAGAGCCTGGCCAGTGGCGCACGCCCAGTGCTTTGGTGCGCAGTGGCTATCGGCGCAAAGCACGCATGGGTGTGCGGGTTGTTGGGGAAAATGTGCTGGTTGGGTTTCGCGAATCCTTCAGCAACCGTGTTGCGCGCATTGATCATTGCCTGACCCTTACTAAAGAACTGTCAGCGCTGTTGCCAGATTTGAAAAAGACCATTGCCGAGATGAGTGAGCCGCACACGGTGCCTCAATTGGAAGTCGCTCAGGGTGACAACAGTATTGCTATTTTGGTTCGCCACCTACAGCCATTGACGGAAAATGATCGAGCGCTTTGGCAGCATTTCGAAACCCATCATCCGGTGCAAGTTTTACTCCAAAGTAAAGGGTACGACACTTTGGCGCGCCTTAATGACAACGATCAAGTTATGCCCCTAGACTATAAAATTCCAGAGTACGGGCTGAGTCTACAATTTTATCCTCACCAATTTACGCAAGTGAATGCCCTTATGAATAGAGAGCTGGTGCGCACGGCACTGGGCTATCTAGGCGATATTGCCAACCAAGTTGTTGCAGATATGTTTTGCGGTATTGGCAACTTTACGCTGCCCCTTGCCCGCGCTGGTGCGCGAGTTGTAGGTATTGAAGGCAGCCAAGAGGCTGTGATCATGGGCCAGCATAATGCCCAGCGTAATGGCCTTGCAGACCATTGTCATTTTGCAGACGAAGACCTTTATTCTGACACCGCCACGGCTGAGGTGGACGCCAGTATGTTGGCAACGCTGCGGCATTTTGGTCAGTTTCCGCAAGCACTCATTTTGGATCCGCCCCGCAGTGGTGCCGGACCTAATTTAGAATCTTGGGTGAGTGCGCCTGAGTTAGAGCAGATTGTTTATGTTTCTTGCAATCCAGTGACTTTTGCAGACGACGCTAAGCGCCTTCGGGATAGCGGTTTTGTGCTCCGCGAAGTGGGTATTTACGATATGTTTCCAAATACCGCACACGTGGAAACTATCGGCCATTTTGTGCGGGGTGGGTGAAGTGTTTGTTAAAGCGATGAATAAATTATCCACTACGCAGCGCCCTTCAACGCGTGTGGCATCTGTTGGAGTAGCCAATGGTTAGTGTCAGAAAAAATCTACCGGAGCTTGCCGACGGCAGCGTGGATCTTGCCGCATGGACAAATTTATTAGTTGCAGAGCGCCCGCACCTAGAACGCGATGAAATACTTCAAACATGTTTATGGCTGAGTGAAATCGCGGATTCGTCATTGCTGCAGGGGTTAGAGCTTGCTGAGATGGTGGCTCAGTTGCGCCTAGATCAGGCTTCAGTGCTGGCCGCTATTTGTTATCACGCTTGGCGAAAATCTCTTGTTGATAACACCGAACTCAGATTTAGAGTTGGCGATGAAGTGTGCGAGTTGACGCTGAATGTAGGTGCAATGGCCACCAGCAGCTTACTGCAAATTTCCGCACCTAAAATGATGGAGAACGAGCGCCGCAGCCAAGTGGATAATGTTCGGAAAATGCTCATCTCGTTAGTTAACGACGTTCGCGTG
Organism: K189A clade bacterium; assembly: GCA_009886205.1. Lineage (GTDB taxonomy): Bacteria > Pseudomonadota > Gammaproteobacteria > Pseudomonadales > Azotimanducaceae > UBA4421. The sequence continues at coordinate 51,829 of QXZU01000168.1, forward strand.
GCTGTGATTAAACTGGCCGAACGTGTATTGGTATTGCGCCATGCAAAGGCGTATGAGCCCACCAGAAGAACCCGCATTGCAGAAGAAGCCGCTGCCATTTTTGCCCCACTCGCAGATCGCTTGGGTATGTGGCAGCTAAAGTGGGAGTTGGAAGATTTGTCATTACGTTATTTGCGCGAGGACATATATCTCGGCATTGCGAAGCAGCTCAGCAATAAACGCCAAGAGCGAGAAAATCAAATTCAAGCTCTGGCAACGCAGTTTAGCGAATTGTTGGTTGGGCACGGAGTAGAAGCAGAGGTTCGGGGCAGGGCGAAAAATATATTCAGCATCTGGCGCAAGATGCAAAAGAAGAATATTCCCATTGAACAGGTTTATGACGTTCGCGCGGTCAGAATAATTGTCGATTCATTGGCCGATTGTTATGCCGTTTTAGGCATTATTCATACGCACTGGCAACATATTCCTACAGAGTTTGACGACTATATTGCTGCGCCGAAAGAGAATGGTTATCAAAGTATTCATACCGCGATAGCAGCAGACGATGGTTTGGTGCTTGAAGTACAGGTGCGCACAAGAAAGATGCACGAAGATGCTGAACTTGGGGTTTGCGCGCATTGGGCCTATAAGGTGGGTGACAAAGAATCAGCTTCTGAAGATGAAAGTTTCTCCGCAAAAATGGATTGGCTGCGACAGGTACTGGAATGGCACGAAGACCTGGGTGATACAGAAGATTTAGTCTCTCTACTCAGACAACGAATCAGCGAGGAGCGCATTTTTGTTTCCACGCCAAAAGGCCACGTTCTAGATTTAACCGCAGGTGCGACCGTATTGGATTTTGCTTATCGCGTTCACACGGATCTTGGTCATGGCTGCGTTGGGGGCATTGTGAATGGCATGGAAGTGCCCTTATACACTGAACTCAAGACCGGTCAGCAGGTTCGAGTTATGCGCGGTGACAGCAATGATGGAAATCTCGGACCGTATAGAGAGTGGCTGGAACCTGCCCTTGGGTTTGTCCGCACACACAGGGCAAAGGCCAAAATTGTCTCGCAATATCGTTCCAAGCCGGCAAATTTAGAACCCGAAGTTGGCTTGCAATTGATTCAAACTTTGGCAGCCAGCATTGGTCTTGATGCTTTTTCAAGTGCACAACTTGAGGTCCTTCGTCAGGGCACCCGGTACATGGACGTGGACACCATGCTGCGCGCGGTAAGCAGTGGCGAGCAAAGCCACATAGCGCTTATGGCTGAGTTCCTAGAAGATCAAAGCAGCGTGGAAAAAGCGAAAATTGCCGCCAATGTACCTAATGGTCTCGTCTCTACTTTCCCTCAACGTATGGGGATCAGTGTTACCGCCGCAAATAGGCACGGGCTGCTCAGTGATATCACCCAGCTTGTGGCCGCCATGGATCTGCAAATTTTGGCGGCATCCGGCGAAGTGATGGAATCCATAACGGACGCGCAAATTTCCCTAGAAGTAGAATTGCAGGATTGGCGTCAATACTTTCAGTTGATCAGCAGGATCGACTATTTAAATGGGGTGCAATCAGTGGTTCGCAAACCTCTGGTGAGGGATACCCACTAGGAAGCAACTTTTAGAATGAGCTGTTAACAACGGCTTTTTTGCATCGAAAAATCAGGTAAAGTGTCGCGCTCAAATTGTTAAACGCAGACGCTGTTTGGAGACAGAGAGAATGAAGATAATTTTATTGGGACCACCCGGCGCCGGCAAAGGCACCCAAGCGCAGTTCATAAAAGAACAGCTGAACATTCCCCAGATTTCCACTGGAGATATGTTACGCGCTGCAGTGAGTTCCGGTAGTGAGCTGGGTAATCGGGTTAAGGCTGTAATGGATTCAGGCGGCTTGGTTTCAGACGAAATTATTATCGCGCTGGTTAAAGAGCGTATTTTAGAAGCCGATTGCGCAGATGGCTTCCTCTTTGATGGATTCCCTCGAACCATTCCTCAAGCAGCCGCAATGGAAGCCGCAGGTGTGCCCATTGATGCCGTGGTAGAGATTCAAGTGGACGACGGAGAGCTGATTAAGCGCATTACCGGTCGCCGAGTGCACCCCGGCTCTGGGCGGGTTTATCATGTGATTTATAACCCACCCAAAGTGGCTGATGTGGACGACGAATCTGGTGACCCATTGGTGCAAAGAGAAGATGACACGGAGGAAACTGTGCGTGACCGTCTAGCCGTTTACTACGAGCAAACACAGCCGCTGATCGCCCATTATAAGGGCCAGCCTTCAATAGCCTATATTGAAGTGAACGGACAAGGCGATGTTGCTGCTATTCAGAGTGCCATATCCAAAGGTCTGGCTTCGGGCAAATAGGCTTTTCTACCTAAGTAGACCTCCGCTGAGCGCGCGGTTCAGCAGGGGGTTTATAGGCCGGTCAATTCATTGGAGCGGTCAATTGATCAGAGAAGTCAGGGGCACTATATTCACCCAATCCCCTGATTGAAGATCCCCCACGGTTTTATCAACTTCTATTAAGCAGTTCGCATTATGAAACGTGCTCAGTCGATTTGATCCTTGGTCTCCCGTATGACCCACCACAAATTCACCCGATAGCTGGGTAAAGATACCGCGCTGATATTCTGTCCGCCCGGGTTGATGTTGCAGAGAGGTAGTTAACTTGGCCTTAATGCGCAAGGGTGGCTCAGATACCGTGCCGGCAAGGGTCGCGAGCGCAGGGCGAACCAATAAAAGGGCGGTAACGATGGTCGAGACCGGGTTACCCGGTAGGCCGAAGATCCAGCAGTCTTCAATCTTGCCAAAGGCCATAGGCTTGCCCGGCTTAAGATTAAGGCGCCAAAACGCCAGTGTCCCCAATTTTTCGATGGTCTCGCTAATGTAATCCGCATCGCCCACTGAGACGCCGCCACTGGTGATCATGGCATCACAAACCTGTGCGCCGTTTGTCAGCGCCTCGCTCACAATATCAGCCTCATCGGCTAGCCTACCCAAATCGCGCACCTCTACCGGCATAGTTGCCAATAGCTGCATAACTGTGAGGCGATTAGAGTCGTAAATTTGCCCCTCTAGTAGATCCTTAACCTCCACGCCGGGATCTCTGAGTTCATCGCCGCTAGAAAATACGCCAATAACGGGCCTACGAAAAACTTCTACCGAGCTGACCCCAGCGCTTGAAAGGCTACCCATCAAAAAAGGATTCAGGACATCGCCTTGATCGGCTATTTGGCTACCTAATTTCAGGTCGTTGCCGATAGGGCGGATGTAAGATTCAGAAGGCGTATGGGCGTTAAAACGCACTTGGTTGCCTTCACGCTCAGCAACCTCTTCCTGCAAAATTATCTGACCGGCATTGGCGGGCACCAATGCGCCGGTAAAAATGCGTACACACTCTTCAGGGCCGATATCGCCTTGGAAAGGGTGCCCAGCCAAGCTTTCGCCGATCACAGTCAGTAATTGATCATGCTTCCCAGCTTGGATGGCGTATCCGTCCATTGCCGAGGCGCGAAAGGGCGGCAAACTGAGTTTCGCGGTCACAGGCTTGGCCAGCACTCGACCGCGACAGTGTTGCAAAGCACAGTGCTCTACCTCGGTTATTGGTAACAATTGCGCTTTCAAAGAAGCTAATGCTTCCTCCAAATCCAACGGTTGGCTATGCTGTGACAATGACAAATACCTTATGTATAGAAACTTCGACCGCCCATTGTAGCTTGGCCTTAGCCGTAGGCGAGGACATTTTTTCCCAGCAGCGCAAACTGGAACGCAGTCACAATGAGCATATATTACCCATGCTCAGCGAGCTGTTTGAAAGTGCGGGTCTGAGCAAGCAAGACATTCAGGTTATTGGCTTTGGGGCAGGGCCCGGATCATTTACCGGCGTGCGCATAGCGGCCTCAGTCGCCCAAGGCATCGCTATGGCGAGCCAGAGCAAGGTCGTGGCCATGAAAGGTTCAGAAGTACTTGTACGCAGTGCCATTGAAGACAAGACCTTGGCCGGTTATGGCCACAGTGGCAAGTCAACGAATTGGCTGGCGCTTATCCCAAGCCGGGCAGATGCTTATTATGTATCGCTGTACCAGCAAAATGGCGCAGAACTAAGTGTGGTCATTGCCGATCAGCTGCTCCTTGAACCCGCGGATTGGGTTGAAGCACTGGCAGCAGACATTACCGCCCAAGGCGAACATACCCTTAAGATCATTGGCGCAATGCCAAGTTGGATGCCCAAGGCTTTGGAGTCTTACCGTGTTGGAACACCCATACCCGATGCCAGAGTAATGCTTGATCAGGTGCGACAGCAATTTATCGAGGGTACCGCCAAGGACGCTGAGTACGCGTTGCCGATTTATGTGGATGGCGATTCGCCGTGGCGGAAAACATCCTGACAAAATCACTTGTTCACACCTACGGGCAATAATTCTTGATGGGAAAAACAACATTGATGAGCACAACACCTGAACGCCCGGAAGTGCCTATTGTATTGATGTACACACCGGATCAGCGTGAGCAGGCATTGGCTTTTGAGCTTTGGTGTGATCTGCATGAGGTGGATGCACCCGCGCAAGTAGATGCGCCTAGTCTCTATTTGGACTATCAAGGTTTGGCGTTATGTAGCCCTGGTAATAAGCGACCGTTTCGTCTTGCCGAGCAGAATTTACATAGGCGCAGTGTGGGCGCAAGGAAGGGTGAGTTGGCCCGCGCGTGTGGCCTAAATCAAGGTGATCTTAGCGTGTTGGATGCCTGTGCGGGATTTGGCACCGATGGCTTGACCCTGTCCATGTTGGGTTGTCCTGTAACGTTAGTCGAGCGTGAGCCCCTGATATGGATACTGCTGCAAGATTTCGCCCGTAGTTTTGATAATACCCAGGTGATGTTCATGGACTGTAAAGAGGCGCTTAGTGGCGATGAGAGTTGGGATGTTGTCTATCTTGATCCAATGTTTCCCGAGCGCAAGAAAAACGCATTGCCCAATCAGGCGTTGCAGCATTTACGTTATCTAACACAAGATGCACAGGACGCATCCGATCTGACTGAACTTATTAGACTTGCGCTGAGCTGTGCTCATAATCGTGTAGTGGTGAAGCGGCGCTTGAAAGATCCAGTTGTAGAGGGTGTGAATTTTCAGATTAAGGGTAAAACAGTGCGCTTTGATGTATACCTAGCAAGCTAACTTAAGATGGCCGAATCTAGTCCAAGGCAACCCAAGCTAGTCTCGATGTGGCTGTGGTGTATTGGTGTGGCGCGTGACTGTGTTTACGACCGACTACTCAGCGTCAATAGCGAACTTCAACTTAGTATCAATAGCAGATGATAGGGCGCCGTGTAGCTGTATGAAGGTGCCCTGAGGCTGCAAAGTTGCCTCTTTAGAGTCATGCAATAAGTTCTGTTCAATAAGTTGATCAAGAAAGTTACCAATTAGTTTTTGATCGAAGAACTCCGGTCCGTTGATACCCAACAAAAGAGATATCTTTTCTGCTGAGTGCTCGCTGGCTAAGCTCAGCGCCTGTCGATCTTTGCTGCCATGCTTGGCAAAATCTAGCACAAGGTACATACGCCCCAGCGTTTCGCTCATTAGGTTAGCCAGTATCTCTAGCTGCATGTATTGCTCGGAACGCTTGTCAGGTAGCGTAATTTGCTCATCTTGAACTTTGATCATGCCTTGGTCATTGAGCGCGGCTAGCGCGGCGACAGCGAGTTCTATCGGGGAAGGGCTTGTGATGCTCAATTCATGAGCAATAAACGGAAAAATCACCGTGACTTGTTCTTGTAGTGCCATCACCGAAGTTTGTTGTTGGCGATGGACTAAAAGGCTAGCCATTAGACTGGGTAATGCCATCAAGTGAAGTACGTTGTTTCGATACCAAGTCATCAATAGGGCGGTAAAGGGTGCGTGATGCAAAACTGCGCCAAAGTTTTCCGTGGTTCTTGTGATTAGCCCTAACGCCGCCACTTTTTCTATGGAGGATTGACCAGTCATCTCAGGGTTAGTAAATATCTGAGGGCCGTAGAGGGTTTGCAAAATTTGCATATAGCAGTCGCTTTGCCCGGCGATTTGTTTCTCTTCCATTATCTCTTGGTCAATGCTGAGGCTGGCCAAGGCGACTAGGTTAACGGAGTTCACCGTAGCTTGAGCGTTGATATTGCCCATAATTTCTGCGCCCAGCGCTTTTATGAGTTGATCATCTTGGTCGTTTATATCGATAGCGGTATCGGTATTGAGGTTGACATTGGTTTCTGAGTTTGGCGCAGCATTCGTATTTTGTTTGTCTGACGCTAGAGTGGTCTGAGCTTCCTTTTTCACGAGCCAATCATCTAACTTAATGGGTTCGCCAAAGTTTACTTGCAACTGACCAAAATTTTGTCTGATGACTTTCAGCCCGTTAATAAGATCTAGTACGCTCTCGGCCTTTTTGTTTGCGCCTCGGAGTTCGTCCATATAACTGCCGCCTTCGATGACTTTTTCATAGCCAAAATAGACGGGTACGAATGCCAATGGCTTTTTCAGGCCTTGCAATTGGTGAGCGAGAGAGAGCTTCAATAGACCATATTTGGCCGGTAGCAATCGCCCTGTGCGGCTGCGCCCGCCTTCAGGGAAAAATTCTACGCAATGTCCGCTGTTGTAGACCTGATATAAATACTCGTCGAACACCGCGCCGTAAAGTGGGTCGTCTTTAAAACTTCGACGCATAAAAAATGCGCCACCGCGTCGTAGAAATCCGCCCAGCATTGGCATGTTCAGGTTATCCCCTGCAGCGATATGCGGAATCATTATGCCGGCGCGATAAAGGGTATAGCTGAGCACTAAGTAATCTATATGACTACGGTGGGAGGGCACGTAGACCAATGTGTGCGTATCTGTAGCGTCTTTCAACGGATTCAGTCCACGTACGTTGACCCCGGTATATATGCGCCGCCAAAACCAGCCTAGAAAAACCAAGAACAGCCGTATCGTAGAGTAGGACATGTCTGAAGCAATGGTTTTTGCGTGGCGATAGGCCAATGCCTGCAGCTTTGCTTTGCGCTTCTCAACCTGTTTTTTTGGGCTGGCGTCAGCGCCTACCGTTTCGTTTATGTATTCAGTTATACGTGGTGAGTTTGCGATGCTCTCTAGTAACGTCCGCCTGTGGGAAAAATCGGGCCCTAGGGTGGCTTCATGTTGTCGTTTAAAGCGCACACGAAGTAGCCGTGCAGAGCGGCGAATGGCGTAGTTTTGGCCTTTATCGTGTTTGGCTATTTCCTCTAACGGTATGGGTTTGCCAATGCACAGATGAATGTCGCCTCGGTTAAAGAGCAGGGCGAAGAAGCGTTTGATGCCTCCGGTAGCTGGTCTTTGATCTGAAGTGAGTGACTCAATCCAGCTGCCTCTTGGGGCTAAAGATCGGCCCCAAAATATGGACACAGGCACAAGGGCAATTTGCTTTTGAATAGCGTCTTCAGAGCCTACTAATTGTAATAGTCTGCGCGAGTAGCGCTGCATAGTTACTTTGCCTCCCCAGGCCCTGTTTAGCGCAAAAGCCCTGCCGTTAAGAGACCAATCTGCAATTGTTAGAGGGGCAAGAGGTGAGGGCTGCGGTGAGGTGGGCGATTGTGCAAGGGCGTGCTCTAGCACTAAAAGATCTGTAATAGACCTTTTGTCTAAAACATAAATGATCTCTCTTTTGCTAGAGGCGGTCTGCTTAGTCGTGTTGGTAGTCGCGCTGCCGGTTTCTTCCAAATGTGGGTCAAGGTGTTCCACGCCGCTTAAATCGGGTTTAGCAACAAGCCGAATGACCCGCCTAAGTAGGCGGTAATAAGTACGCAGTAAACTGTTACTCATTTACGCAGATGATTCCTCGAATTTTTCCGTGCTATTTGTCTTGCTTACCTTGGAAGATGAGCCGTAGTGCCTCGGCGCTGGCCTCGTTAGCCTCGTTGGGATTTAATTTCTTTTCGTCGGAAGTCAGCTCCCAAATGCCAGAATACTTGTCGTTGGTCAGCGTGGTAGCTTGCTCGCTGTTGGAAATAATGGTGGGGCGGATAAAGACCAAAAGATTAGTTTTTACGCGTGCTGTTGTTTTGGACTTAAAAAGATTGCCTAGAAGTGGAATGCTGCCTAACACCGGTACTTTTCTATTAGTCTCAGTCACATCATCTTGAATTAAGCCGCCAAGAACAATGGTCTCACCGTCGCCAGCGAGTACAGTAGTTTCTATGGTTCGTTTGGAGGTGACTACATCGGCGAAGGTGCTGCCGCCAACCGCGGTGGGTAGAACATTAGAAATGTTTTGTACTACATCCAAGCGAACTTCGTTGCCGTCGAATACATGGGGCGTTACGAGTAATTCTACACCGACATCTTGACGGTTTACCGTGGTGAATGGGTTGCTAGAACCGTTGCCTGTAGTAGTGAACGAACCCGTGCGAAAGGGCACTTCACGACCCACTAAAATTTTTGCTTCGTTATTGTCTAGCGTAATAATGCTTGGTGTAGAAAGTAGGTTGGCGTCGGAGTTGCTAGACAGCGCAGTAATCACCGCCCCGAAAGAAACGCCGTCTAGGTCTATTTTTGCAGCCGCTAATGAGGGTCCGTTTAGTGTTGCCAGGCCTTGAACTACACTCACTGAGCCTGGATTGTTTGTATCGATTACCCCGCCTAGGAGCGACTGAATGCTGCCGTTAAGGCTTGTGCTCAATAACGGCACACTTTGTCCGCGCTGATCGCCAGCGGCCACCTCAGCGCCAAATGAGGTGTCTTTATTTAAGGTTACTTCAACAATCGCAGCTTCTATAAGAACTTGTGCTCGAGGTGAGTCTAAGCGCGCCACAATATTTAAAATCTCACCCATTGCGCCTGGGTCGGCTTTTACGACCAGTGCGTTCAGAGATAAATCTGCTTGAACGTTTATCTTATCGGATCCGTTGCCACCTGATTGGCTGGAACCAAGGCTGCCCAGAATGCTTTGCAAAATCTTACTGACGTTTTCGGCATCAGCATGGTTGAGGAGAATCACTTGAGTAGCATCTTTAGTGGTTGCCGGCTGATCTAGTTGTTGAATAATTTCCAAGAGGTCGGCGATAGGACGGCTCTGCCCTTTAAGCACCAACGAGTTGTTCCGCTCGTTAGCAATGAGCTGTACTTTTTGTGGACCTACCGCGTTAGCGCCAACTTGCTTTGGCGCAACCTTTTCGAGAATTTCTACAATGTCACCTACCCATGCTTCTTTTAACGGGAACATAACAATTTCATTGGTTTCGGCAACGTCTATATCGCTGATGATTTTTTTGAGCCGGCGTATGTTGTCCGCGTGATCAGAAATGATCACGACATTGGGTTCGCTCACGCTGCCAATATGACCGTACTGGGGGATGAGGGGGCGCAGTATTTTCAGCAAGTCTTCAGACTTAACATTTTGTACCGCTATAATTTGTGTCACTAGCTCTTCTGGTGCGGCGGCGCCAAGTCCGCCGAGCGCGCCTGGTGTTTGTTTGCCTGTGGCACTTTGCTGTATGCGAATGACATTGCCTGACGGTACGGCTGTATAGTTTTGCAATCTAAGTACGCTTAAGAACAACTCGTAAACGCCCTGTTTGCCTAGGGGGGTTTCAGAGATGACATTGACCTGACCCTTTAGCTTCGGGTCAACAATAAATGTCTTGCCGGTGATCTTGGCAACTTGGGCCACAAATTCCTGAATGTCAGCGTTTTTGGTAGCCATTTGCCATGTGCGTTCGTCCTCTTCAGTGTCCGCTGCGAAAGCGTTAAGGCTGACTAACGTGGCGCAAATAACAAGCGTGTTGCGAATATAGGATATTAGTTTCATAAATTTACTGATTCAGATTAAATTTAGTTAGGTAGGCGAGCTGTAATGGTCATTTGCTCGCCATTGCGTTCTAGTTCAATACTGGCAGAGCCTTGAGCCATTATGTTGTCGAATTCTAGTTGGTCTTTTTGGATGTTGCCCAGGGGTTGCCCGTTTACCGACAGGACAATATCACCGGGACGTAAGCCGGCTTGCTGCAAGTAGGGGTTGCTCGACAGATTGCCTATTTTATAACCCCGTCCCTCATTAGCCTCTAAGCCAAAATCCGATAGAGCGCTTTCAACATTTTCAGCTATGAGGCCTTGGATGTCCTCAATGCTGGCGATATTGCGTTTTGGCTTTGTCGTTGTAACGGGCTTTGTCTCGCGAACACCAGCCTTCGGGTTGAATTTACTCTTACCAAAAGCCAAAGCCTCTCGGTTGCCAGCTCTTTGCAAAATAATTTGTCCTTGTTGAACCTCGATGAGCCGAGCATTGCCGGGCAGAATATCGCCTACTTTGTAGAGCAAACCTTTCTTGCCGCTGCGCGCAACGATGGCCCCAGAACTGGCATTTTGGTCGGCTACAAATACTGCTTCTAACGTTAACGGCAGGCGTGTGGCTTTGGCTGTTTCCACGCGCTGTGTTTGCGCATTGTTAGTCTGCGGAACTAAGCCAAAAACATGGCGGTTAATGAGTGCTTCAATGCGCTTAGATTTATCTTCGCGGTCAGTGTTTTTCATCTGGTTTTGGGCGGAAGTGTCTGAGACAGCTACAGACGTGTCGGCGGCTTCAGAGGGTGACTGCAACAACCCTAAAACGCTATTAGCAACGGTCCAAGCTATGCCAAATACAAGCAGCCATTGGAGTGGGGTTGCCAGCTTTTCGATTAGGTTAGTTAGTTGCATATGTAGTCATAGGAGTAGTCTGTTTAGAGCGCTCGTAAAATGGCGTGTTTACTTCGTTCCTGTGCCGCATGTTACCTGATTTATTCGTTTACTATCGAGTCCTAGTCACAGCTTCTTATGAGGCTAAATCTAGAGCCTAACGTAAGGTCAAATGTACGGTTAAATTTAAGGCTAAATGTAAGGCCTAATGAGTGCTTTCCCGGTAAGTTGAAGCGCAGTTGACTCAGCCCCCTAGCGCCGTGTGATCTGCTCAAGTACTCACCTTTAGCTAAAATACCTTACGCTTCACCTCAAGCACTACATCGTTGTATTTCGCGGACCCGGTCCAAGTGCGGCCCATCAATTCAATGAACCCTCGGGTAATTTCTATGTTTACATATCCTTCACGATTTGGGGTCAAGGTGAGCAGGGGGCCGGTACTATTTTCGGCGAGTTCAATAAACACCGTGGGTAACGATCCTTGAGCAGATTTCAGGGTGGCGGTTAAGGCGGGCACATAGGCTTGCTCAAGACCATTCGACAGCACGTAACGAATGTTGCCGCCACTCCAGTCAAGTTGGCTGTCGTTGTCTAATTCAAATTCAGTAGTTGGGCCAGAAGTGGTAATCAATAACTCCGTGGGGCTAACTTGGAAGGTCCCGGAAAGAGATATGTCGTATCGGGCAAGCACCGGTTCTAGGGCCAGACCGCTAAAGCGACCCTCAATGTTCACTCGCTGGACACTGCGCCCCGTTGTCAGTTTGCCCTGTAGCGAGAGCTCGCTGTTGTTTAGCTGCCAATGAATGGTTGGTATTAGCGATTCGCCAAGTTGCCATTTTACCTGCCAAGTCACGTTAGCTGAGAGGCCGGGGTGAGCGATTATTACACCGCTGCCTTGCCAAACGGTTCCTTGGGGCTTCACCAGGGCCACGCCTGGGACCTGTGCGAATACCATGCGCAACAGGTTAGCTGGGGCTAGCATGATGAGCATAACCATCACGACCAGCGCGCCAATGATTACGTTACGTTTCATGGGTGAGGGCACCTACTAGTTGAGTAGGGTTTTGATTATCTGTTGATAAATTCTTGCCAAGGGCATCAGATCATCTACAGCTACGCATTCATCAATTTTATGGATGGTTGCATTGAGTGGTCCCAGTTCAACCACTTCAACTTGCCCGCTGCCTGGCTTGTCCCAAGGAGAGATAAAGCGCCCGTCAGAGGTGCCACCCGATGTGGAAAGCTCGGTGGTTAGTCCGGTCTCAGCTTTGATTGCTTGGGTGACCGCCTCAGTAAGCGCGCCGGGTAGGGTCAAGAAAGGCTCCCCGGACAACTGCCACTTAATTTCATAGGTCACGCCATAGCTGTGCAAGATTTCTTCAACGCTTGCGCTCAATCCAGTGGCAGTTTGCTCTGTATTGAAACGAAAGTTGAAATCTATTTCTAACTCGCCGGGAATCACATTGGTGGCACCGGTTCCACCGTTGATATTGGAAATTTGAAAGCTAGTGGGAGGGTAGAAGTCGTTACCCAAATCCCATTCCTTGGTTGTCATGGCAGAAAGCGCGGTTAAGACATTGTGGATTGGATTGTTTGCATCCTGGGGGTAGGCCACGTGGCCTTGGGTGCCAATGACTTTGAGTTTTGCATTCAGCGAGCCGCGACGTCCAGAGCGCACCACGTCACCTAATTGTTCGCTGGAGCTGGGTTCGCCGACCACACAGTAGTCGGGCCGTATGCCCTCTTTTGCCAATACATCAATCGCATAACGAGTACCATAAGTTGCTACACCTTCCTCATCACTGGTGATCAAGAAACTCAATGTTCCGTTGTTGTGCTCAGCGTGGGCAGTTGCATCCTCTACAGCGACGATCATTGCCGCAAGGCTAGATTTCATATCTGCCGCGCCGCGACCATAGAGTTGGCCATTTTTAACCGTTGGCTCAAAGGGCGGGGTTTGCCATTGCTCCAAGGGGCCGGGAGGCACTACATCAGTATGCCCTGCAAACATTAAGTGAGGCGAACCGGTGCCACGCCAAGCCCACAAGTTGTGCACGCCTTCGGCATTTATTTGGCGCGTTTGGAAACCCAGCTGGTTAAGTCGCGCGGCAATAAGCTCCTGGCATCCCGCATCTTCAGGGGTAACCGAAACGCGGCTAATGAGTTCTTTCGCAAGCTCAAATACTGGATTTTCCAATTTCAATGACCTTAGTTGTGTGCGTGCAAAGCGTCGTTAAGCTCAATGGCCTGACGATTTGTACGACAGATCACTTGACCGTTTTGGCTGTTGCGAATGAACAGCATGTCGGAGTTGCCAGCCAATTCTCGACCTTTGACCAGTCTCACTTGCTGGCCTGTTTCGTCGAAAACAGCAATGGGTGTGCCGCCAGTGATATACAAGCCTGCTTCAATAGTGCAACGGTCGCCCAGGGGAATTCCGGTGCCTGCATTTGCGCCAATGAGGCAGTTTTCGCCAATGCTGACAATGATATTACCGCCGCCAGAAAGTGTGCCCATGGTGCTGGCGCTGCCGCCGAGGTCTGTGCCTGCGCCGACAATGACGCCCTGAGAGATTCTGCCTTCAATCATGTTAGGGCCGATGGCTGCTGCGTTGAAGTTAACAAACCCCTCGTGCATGACGGTTGTGCCTTCGCCTAAATAGGCGCCAAGGCGAATGCGGCTTGCATCAGCTATACGTACGCCAGTGGGTACCACGTAGTTGACCATCTTTGGAAATTTATCCACGGAGAAGACTTCTAGGTTAAGTCCTTGCGCACGGGCGTTCATCAGCGCGCCGGGCAATTCATTGACCTCAATAGGGCCAGCTGAAGTCCACGCTAAGTTAGGTAGATGGCCAAAAATACCGTCAAGGTTAAGGGTATTAGGCAGGCATAGTCTGTGGGAGAGCAGGTGCAGTTTGAGGTATACCTCTTCAATACTGTTGCTTGGCGCATCGGAATCGAGTCTTACACTGATCAGGGGCTGATCCATATCGAGTAATGACGCAGGCACAATCTCGACGCCTGATGCCGAGTTCAGCGATTGCGCTTGCTCTAGGGTCAGGGCACTGGTGCCTTGAGGCAGGTTGCTTATTGCGCCGAGCACGCCCGCTTGTGGGGTAAGTATGGGGTTCGGAAAAAAACAGTCTAGTACGGTACCCGAGCCATTGGTGCTTGTGATGCCAACTGCAAACGCAAAAATATCAGTCATATCAATCTCAGAAAAAATTTTCCTGATATTACTACAGCTGACGCCAAGAGACCGCTTAACCGAGCGAAATTACCTTATAAATTTTGCGCAAACTGGGCGAGGCGGTTAGCTGCTTCAATACATTCGTCGAAGGGCGCAACCCAGGCGATTCTTACGTGGTCGTGTCCCGGATTACCAAGGTGCGTATCTCTGCCCAAAAAAGATCCCGGCATAACGGTGATGTGTTGTTCTGCCAGTAAGCGTTGACTGAATTCTTGGTCACAAATTGGCGTTGGTAGCCAGTGGTAAAAGCCGCCTTCAGGCTGGGTTAAATTGTAGTGAGGGCTAAGAATTTCGCTCACTGCCGCAAACTTGTCCCTATACATTTGCCTGTTTTCTACAACGTGGGCTTCGTCCTGCCATGCCAAAGCGCTGGCTGCTTGATGGTGAGCGCCTAGTGCACACCCGTGGTAAGTACGATAGCTCAAGTACTTGGCCATCAAATTGGGGTCGCCTGCCACAAAACCGCTGCGTAACCCGGGCAAATTAGATCGTTTGGAAAGACTATGAAAGGCTAAGCATCGGTCAAAATTTGGCAGTCCCATGGCGACGGCGGCTGCCAGAATACTCTCTGGGAGCTTGTCGTCATCGTAATAAAGTTCGGCATAGCACTCGTCTGAAACGATATTGAAATCATATTCCTGTGCCAGTTCAATGAGTGACTGCATTTGATCCCGCTGCATGATTTGGCCGGTAGGGTTGCCGGGAGAGCAGATATAAACCAGTTCTGTTTTGCGCCATTGCTCTGCGCTCACTGAGCTAAAGTCCGCTTCGTAATTGAGCTCGACCAAGTTTGGAATGTACAGGGGTTCAGCACCCGCTAAGAGGGCCGCACCTTCATAAATTTGGTAAAAGGGGTTGGGCATAGCCACCAGCGTGTCGGTTTTGCCGCTGAGTAGTGCTTGAGCTACCGAGAACAAAGCTTCTCTTGTGCCGTTGACTGGCAAAATGCTGGTGTCTGGGTCAACTGTTACGGAAAATCTGCGCGCCAACCATTCAGAAATGGAGGTTCGCAGCACTTCGCTGCCCTTTGTTGCTGGATAGGTGGCAAGGTGCTTGGCCAATGACTGGGGGTTTGACAGTTCATCGATAACAAATTTTGGTGGATTGTGCTTGGGTTCGCCAATTGACAAAGATATATGTGTCAACTCGCCAGTATGGCTAATGCCGTTGTGCAGGGCGCGCAGACGTTCAAAGGGGTAGGGCTGAAGCAAATCTAAGTGGGTGTTGAAAGACACAATATTCATACAACTATTAAGGAAGCCATACGATAGCTGGAATGCCCAACGAATACACGATCAACGAGGTCTTTAGTCTGATGTTTTTAGTCAGCTGTTTTCAGTTAGCGGCTGATAGTTAGCCAGCAATAGTTAGCCAGCAATAGTTAGCCGCTATTAGATGGTTGTGAGTCGTAAGTAATTAGACCCTCGCCCCGTTGACACTGGAAAGTGTGTTCTCGCCCAAACTCCCTGAACCTCCTAAACCCATAGAGGCATCTAATTTCTGCCGCAACGCGTTTTCAAGATTATACAATTGGGCTTTATCAGTTATTGCCTGGCCGTCAGCGTCGGTGACAACGAAAACGTCCTCTACACGCTCACCCAGCGTAGTAATTCGAGCCGAGGACAACTCCAACTCTAGGTCGATAAGCAGTAGTGAGATATTCGCCAATAACCCAGGCCGGTCAGCGGCCAAAATATTCACCGTAGTGGTTAGGCCTTCGTCATCTGTTTCCATCGCAACTTCCGTCGGCCAAGGCAGTTCCCGGAGTTGGCGAGGCACTCGTCGGGTTGCACCGTCGGTTCTTGGAGAAGGCGCGACAAGGGTCGCTTTCACTTTTTCAACAATCTCACTTCGCAGTTTCTTGTCCTGCTCTACCGGGGCACCATCTGCAGTGAGAATGGTAAAGGTATTGAATATACGACCATTTACCGCTTTGTTGATGTGCGCGTCCACAACAGATAAATCCCACTGGGTCAGGCAAACTACTGTTGCAGCGAATGTTTTAGGTTTGTCTTCGGCCCAAATATAGATTTGCGTAGCGCCTTCACCCAGATAGGTTAGGTCCGCTGGGGACATACTTACGAATGGGCCTTGCTGGTGATCGTGCTCCAGTAGCGCTCGCGAAATGTCGCTGATTTCATCAGTGCCGTGGCGTAAGAAAAAATCATCGCCGAGGTTCTGCCATAAAGTTCTGACACGCTCTTCGCTGAAAGTATTTTGTAGCCGGTCCAATGCGCTTTCTTGATAGGCGGCAATGGTCTCATCGCGATCCATTGCATCGCCGCTGCCATGTCTTAGGGTCTTTCTGGTTTCGCTATACAAGTGGCGCATAAGGCTTGCGCGCCAACTGTTCCAAAGGTTCGGATTTGTCGCGTTAATATCTGCCACAGTGAGAGCGTAGAGGTAGTTCAGGCGCATTTCAGATTTCACATCTTGAGCAAAAGCCTGAATTACTTCCGGGTCGTAAATATCTTGGTTTTGCGAGACAGAGGACATGTATAAGTGCCGCTCTACCAACCAACAAACTAAATCTGTATCTGCTTGGTTTAAGCCATGTAGCTGGCAAAATTTCCTTGCATCAATAGAGCCAAGGGTTGAGTGGTCGCCGCCACGGCCTTTGCCAATATCATGAAACAAGCCGGCTATGTAAAGCAGTTCTAGCTTAGGAATTGTGTTGGAGCAGTAGTGCGCAATAGGAAAGGTTTCCTTAGCCCACTCATAGCGAAATTTGCGCATATTGCGAACGACCATCATTGTGTGAGCATCCACCGTATAAATGTGGAATAGGTCGTGTTGCATTTGTCCAATGATCTGCTTGAACTCAGGAAGGTAACGTCCCAAAACCCCGTACTTACGCATACGAATCAATTGCGTTACTACGGTATAGGGTGCTTTGAGTAAATTCAAAAACAGGCGGGTGTTATCTGGATTCTTTCTGAAGTCGTCATCAATAAGGGCCAGAGATTCGCGCATCAAGCGTATTGTCGAAACTCTAACTTGAATGTCTTCCTCGCGCTGAGCCATTAATACAAACATTTCCAGAAGCGCAGAGGGAGAATCTTTAAAAACATTGTCGTGCACGGCTTCGATACGGTGATTAACCAACCTAAAGCGTTCGTTAATTTGGGTGATTTTTTCGCGCTTTGCGCTTTCAACGGTTTCTTGAAAATGCTTGAGGAGAATGCCATTGACTTCGGTGAGGGCGAGTATGTGGCGGTAGAAGTGGTACATAAATACTTCCACGCCCATTTGGCTGTCGGTGTCGACAAATCCAAGCCGTTGGGCGAGTTCTCTTTGTCTGGAGAAATGTAGTTGATCTTCCTTGCGGCCCGCAATTAGATGCAGGCCAAAGCGCACCCACCAAAGGAATCTTCGCCCTTCAATAAGCCATTTACCCTCTTCTGCGGTGAGCACGTTCATTTCTACCAACCGACTAATGTCAGTGGTGCCGAAGTTGCGGTTACAAATCCAAAGCGCAGTGTGGATGTCGCGCATGCCGCCGGGCGAGGCTTTTATGTTGGGTTCTAGGTTGTAGTCGACGTCGTCAAATTGTTTGTGCCGTTCAATTTGCTCTTGGTATTTGGCTGCAAAGAATTTCTCTGCTGGCCAGACTTTTTTCTTGGTGAGTGCTTGGGCGATAGATGCCTCTAGGTTTGCATCGCCGCCTAGCAGTCTGCGTTCGAACATGGCTGTAGCGACGGTGATATCCGCCTTACACTCATTTACACAAGCGGTGATGTCGCGGACGCTGTGTCCGACCTCTATGTTGAGATCAAATACATTTTGTAGAAATAGTTCTATTGCCCGGCCATGGCTCTTTGGATCTTTAGCGACTACCAATAGGTCAATATCCGAACCGGGGTGAAGTTCCCTACGCCCATAGCCGCCCACCGCAAACAGGGCAATGTCTTTGCTTTGTGTAATTTGCTCGTGCCAAGCGTCAAGAATTAGCTGGTCCATGACGTCAGCAAGGTCACTGACTAAGGTCTCAACGGCGTCGTTGTTCCAATAGCGCTCAGCTAGTTTGGCCTTTTCAGATTCTAATTTTTCGCGCCGCTGAGTAACTTGAGACGGTAGTGACATAGATTGGTTACTGCTCTTCTTGTCTTAATGTGAAAATTTCAAAGCCATCTTTAGTGACCATCAAAGTGTGCTCCCATTGAGCGGATAACTTGTGGTCTTTGGTCACAGCGGTCCATTGGTCCGGCAGTATTTTGATATTGCGTTTGCCCGCATTAATCATGGGTTCAATGGTGAAACTCATGCCTTCTTCAAGGACAACACCTGTGCCCGGACGGCCGTAATGCAGTACTTGGGGTTCATCGTGAAATACCTTGGCAATACCGTGGCCACAAAACTCCCTCACAACACTGAATCTATTCGCTTCTGCGTGACTTTGTATTGCGTAGCCAATATCTCCCAAGCGTGCGCCGGGCTTAACCAGTTCAATGCCTTTGTACATACATTCTTGAGTGATTTTGGACAAGCGTTTGGCCAGAATGCTGGCTTCACCTGCAAAAAACATCTTGCTGGTGTCTCCGTGATAGCCATTTTTAATCACTGTGATATCTATATTCAGTGCATCACCGTTCTTCAGCTTCTTAGCCGGCGAGGGAATGCCGTGACAAACCACGTGATTTACTGAGGTGCAAATGGATTTGGGGAAGGGCATTTGGCCGCCGCCGCCGCCATAATTGAGCGGTGCGGGTATGCAGTCTAATTCGTTGACAATAAAGTCATGACAAATCTGATTTAGGTGGTCGGTAGTGACCCCGGGTTGAACATGCTCTCCAATCATTTCTAATACAGATGCGGCGCATTTTCCTGCCTCGCGCATGCCCAATATGTCTATTTCGGTCTCTACTTTTGCAACCATGCGAAAACTCGTTTCTTTAAGGAAGATGTTTGTGGTATAAATCGCGCCGCGGCGAGCCATATAGGTGATGTCGCGATGATTTACGGCGCAGGAGGTAGTATAGCTGAACTGTAGCCGATTAAAAAATTTGTCTGATTCGACACATGTTCCCGGGTGCTTTTGAGCTTGCTCAGAGGTTGGAACATGGGAATTTGGACAAACAAACCAACCCGGAGATAAAAAAATGACTGTAAGTATGCGTGACATGCTGGCTGCTGGTGTGCATTTTGGCCACCAAACCAGATTCTGGAATCCTAAAATGGCGCCCTATATTTTTGGCGCTCGTAACAAGATTCACATCGTCAACCTTGAAAAAACGCTTCCTGCCTTTAACGAAGCACTCATCGAAGTGCGTAACCTCGCATCGAAAGGCAAAAAAATTCTATTTGTGGGTACCAAGCGCGCCGCTGCAAAGGTAATTGCCGAGCAAGCTAGCCGTGTAGGCATGCCCTATGTCGACCAACGTTGGTTGGGTGGCATGTTGACCAACTATAAAACTATTCGTCAGTCCATTAAGCGACTGCAAGATTTAGAAGTTCAGGCTGCTGACGGCACGTTTGATTTGCTGTCCAAGAAAGAAGCACTGCAACGTACGCGCATGATGAACAAGCTGCAAAGCAGCCTTGGCGGCATCAAGAACATGGGCGGTCTGCCTGATGTGATTTTTGTCATTGACGTTCAGCACGAAAAAATTGCCATTACTGAAGCCAATAAGCTTGGCATTCCAGTAGTGGGCGTAGTGGACACAAACAGTGATCCAGCTGGCGTTGATTATGTTATTCCCGGCAATGACGATGCGATCAGAGCCATTCGTTTATACGTTAGCG
Source organism: K189A clade bacterium (assembly GCA_009886205.1). GTDB lineage: Bacteria > Pseudomonadota > Gammaproteobacteria > Pseudomonadales > Azotimanducaceae > UBA4421. The sequence continues at coordinate 71,469 of QXZU01000168.1, forward strand.
CAATGGCTGACGCTGTAGCAGAAGGCCAGTCTAATTCTTCAGCTGCTGTAGATTTGAACGAATTTGTTGAAGTGGATGAAGCTTCAGCACCTGTCGCTGAAATTTCTGAAGCAGTAGCGGCAAGCGTGAATGAAGCTTTCGCTGCCGAAGACGAGTTAAAAGCTGCTGAGGCAGCTAAAGAAGCTGCGGCTAGCAGCGAAGTTGATGCAAGCAAGGAGTAAGTGATGGCCGTTTCAGCAGCAATGGTGAAAGAACTCAGAGAGCGTACTGGGCTCGGCATGATGGATTGCAAAAAAGCCTTGGCCGAAGTCGATGGCGACATGGAAAAAGCAATTGAGGAACTGCGTAAGAAAAGTTCCTTAAAGGCTGCCAAGAAATCAGGCAGAACAACAGCTAACGGCCTTTTGGGCGTTAAAGTTGCGGACGACGGCACTAAAGCCGCGTTGGTTGAAATCAATATCGAAACGGACTTTGCCGCAAAAAACGAAAAGTTCATTGCCTTTGTAAACAAGGTAGCCGAAGAGTTATATGCTTCAGCTGACGGCAGTCTTGAGAACTTAGCCGCCGCGCTAAACGATGAAAGAGAAACACTTGTTCAGGAAATTGGTGAAAACATCACTATCCGTCGTGGACAAGTAATGCATTCAGCGACAGGTGGCCTTAGCCACTATATCCACGGCGATCAACGTCGCGGTGCGCTGATTGAACTCTCTGCAAGTGCCGCAGACCTTGGCCGTGATTTGGCCATGCACGTGGTCGCTATCAACCCGATGGTTATTAATAGCGCAGACGTCTCTGCCGATATCCTCGATAAAGAAAGAGAAATCTATCTTTCTCAAGCACAAGACAGCGGCAAGCCAGAAGAAATCATTGTCAAAATGGTAGAAGGTCGAGTTAAGAAGTATCTCGCAGAAGTGAGTCTGCTTGACCAGCCTTTCGTTAAAGATGGCAATGTGAAAGTGAGCGCCCTTGTTAAGCAAGCGGGCGTTGAAGTGCAGGGTTTTCTGCGCTTTGAAGTAGGTGAAGGTATTGAAGTTGAAGAGCTAGATTTCGCCGCAGAAGTGGCAGCGCAGCTCGCCGACAGTAAGTAGTTTTGCAAAATCTGCTGCTTAAGCTCAGTGGTGAAGCCCTTGGTGGGGCCTCAGGGTCGGGTATCGACCCCACTGTGCTTGAGCACTATGCCAATGAGATTCGATCAATAGTAGATCAAGGTATTGGTGTTGCAGTGGTCCTTGGTGGAGGCAATCTCTTCCGCGGTGCAAAGCTCTCCGAGGCAGGCATGGATAGGGTGGTAGGCGACCGTATGGGTATGCTTGCAACCATTATGAATGGCCTGGCGCTTGGCGATTTCTTACGCCGAAACAATGTTCCCTGTAGTGTTTTTTGTGCCTCAGCAATTGCTGGTGTGGTGCAAGGCTATGATCGCGATCTGGCGTTGGCCAAAATGCGTGAAGGGCATGTTGTGATAGTCACCGGTGGCACCGGTAACCCTTATTTCACCACTGATACTGCCGCTTGTCTGCGCGGGGTAGAGTTACAGGTGGATACAGTGCTAAAAGCGACAAATGTTGACGGTATTTATAGTGGCGATCCAAAGAAAGATGCCACCGCGACAAAGTTCGACACCATTAGTTTTGACCAAGTACTGGAAAAACAATTAGGGGTTATGGATTTAACGGCGATTGTTTTATGCAAAGAAAATAATATGCCTTTGGTGGTATTTGATGCTTCGGTGAAAGGCGCGCTACTCGCGCTAACTGCCGGTCAAAGTATTGGCACCAAAGTAGTTCAATAAACTAGTTCAATAAAGTAGTTCTGCGAACGCCTTTAATAGCAGCACTCAGAATCGGGCAGATTGGGTTTTGTCGAAACATCCGCCAAAATATTGCCTAAGATAGCGACTGATATAGTCGCTCAGAATAAATAATAGTTGAGGGTTAATTGTGATCGATGAAATTCTTGAAGACGCCAACGAGCGCATGGGCAAATCCATAGATGCGCTGCGCAACACTTTTGGCCGCATTCGCACAGGGCGAGCTAACCCAGCTTTACTAGACGGTATCTTCGTTGATTATTACGGCGTTAAAACGCCGCTAAACCAAGTGGCGTCCGTATCCGTAGAGGATGCTCGCACATTGTTGTTGGCGCCTTGGGAGCGCCCTTTAGTGGTTGAGATTGAAAAGGCAATATTACGCAGTGATGTAGGTATTACACCGGTGAATAACGGTGAAGTCATTCGAGTTCCGCTGCCACCGTTAACCGAAGAGAATCGCCGAGATTTAGCTAAACAAGCCAAAGCAGAAGCTGAAAATGGTCGTATTTCAGTGAGAAATATTCGTCGCGACGCCATTGCTGATATTCGCGAATTGGTCAAAGAGAAAGAGGCTGCCGAAGACGAAGGGCGCAAGGGTGAAGAGCGCGTGCAGACTTATACCGATGCTCGTGTAGCCGAAATAGATAAGGCGCTGTCTGAAAAAGAATCTGAGTTGATGGAAATTTAGAGCAACAGTAATAGGTACTGGCCCATGAGTTCTAATACTAAATCTTCTACTCCAGACCCAGACGAGAAACTGGGTGCGGGCGGTGCCGTCCCAGAGGTTGGGCACAGTAGTACGCCTGATCATATTGCCATCATCATGGATGGCAACAATCGCTGGGCAAAAAAGCGATTCCTTCCAGGCGCAGCAGGGCATCGAGCCGGTGCAAAACTCCTGCGCCCCATCGCCGAAGCATGCGTCGAGCACGGCGTTACCAATTTAACCGTATTCGCATTCAGCACTGAGAATTGGCACCGCCCAAGCGGCGAAGTCAGCGTCTTGATGGACCTTATGCGTTACGTCATGAAAAACGATATCAACGATCTCCATGCTAAGGGTGTTCGGCTGCGTATAATCGGCGACCGCAGCCGCTTCGCGCCTGATATTTGCGCGATGATGACCCAATGCGAGGACCTAACTAAAGACAACACTGAGCTGAATATGTCAGTGGCAGTGAATTTCGGTGGTCGCTGGGACATCACCATGGCGGCGAAGGCAATAGCCGAAAAAGTTGAGCGCGGCGAGTTAACCGCTGACGCGATTAGCGAGGAGATGCTGGGTGCGCATTTGTCTTTGAGTGAGGTCTCAGAGCCAGATTTATTGATTCGCACCGGTGGCGATCATAGAGTAAGTAATTTCTTACTCTGGGATTTGGCCTATACCGAAATGTATTTCACAGATTTGTTCTGGCCTGAGTTTGACGCCAAGCAATTAAAAATAGCCATCGATGAGTTCGCGGTTCGTCAACGCAGGTTTGGCGGACGCGAAGAGCCATGCTAAAGAACCGAATCATTACCGCTTTGGCGATAGCATTTGTCGCTTTGGCGGCGATCTTTTTGCTGCCGCTTTGGGCATTTTCTCTATTCTTTTTGGCTGCCGCCGGCTTCGGCGTGTTCGAGTGGGCTGGGTTCGCCGGGTTAGAAACGTTGAGGGCGAAGCTTCTTTATACCGGGCTATTCCTACTTATGGCAGCTGGTCTGTACTTATTAAAAGCGTACTTTGCCGACTTTATTGGTCTGGTCTCAATGCTCTGGATGTGCGCCATTGCCAGTATTTTGCTGTACCCCACAGGTGAATTTTTATTCAAAAATCAATGGTTTGTGGGCGCTCTAGGGTTGGTTATTATGCTTGGCGCGTGGGTCAGCTTGAGCATGTTGCGTGCCCATGACCAAGGTGCCTTATGGCTTGTCTGGTTGTTTGTCCTAACTACAGCTACCGATGTGGGCGCTTATTTTGTTGGCAAGGCATTCGGTAAAAACCGCTTGGCCGCTCAGCTTAGTCCCGGCAAAACTTGGGAAGGGGCCATTGGCGGGTGTGTTATCGCGACACTGATTTGCGCTTCTGCCCTGATGTTCTGGCAGTCTTATTCGCTCCTCAGTGCATTATTGCTAACCGTAGCACTGGTCTGCATTTCTGTTTTTGGTGATTTGTTTGAGAGTTTGTTGAAAAGAACTTCCGGCGTAAAAGATTCTGGCACCATTCTTCCTGGACATGGCGGCGTATTGGATCGTATAGATTCGGTAATAGCCGTTTTACCTATACTTACTTGGGTCATTATTTGATGGAATTTTTGCTTTATCCGCTAGCGTTTGCATTGCTCCTGGGCGTGTTAGTTGCGTTCCATGAGTACGGACATTTTGTTGTTGCACGAATGTCCGGTGTGCACGTGCTGCGTTTTTCAATTGGTTTTGGTAAACCGCTTTTCAGCTGGGTTGACTCAAAGGGCACAGAGTTTACTTTAGCGATGATTCCATTGGGCGGTTTCGTCAGCATGTATGACGAGCGCGACCCATTAACTGATCCCAAGTCTAGCCCAGAGCTAGAGGGCGCAATGGGTTACACCCAGTTGACGCCTTATTGGCGCATCGCTATCGCCTTGGCTGGGCCTTTTGCAAACTTCTTGCTCGCCATCCTAATCTATTGGCTGCTATTTTTTGCCGGCAGCGTGCAGTACGCGCCAATGTCTACTGCCCCTGACGAAGGCTCTTTGCTGCAACGCAATGGTATGCAAAGTCCGGTACAGGTGTTGAGCGTAGATGAAGTAGCGGTAACGGGTTGGCAAGATATTGCTTTGGCGCTGACAGAGAGACTAGGCGATTCTGGTGATCTCAAGCTGTCAGTGGTTGAGCTAGAAAGCGGTATTGAACGTGAGGTTGTAGTCCCCCTTTCTGATTGGTTAAAAGGCGAGGACGACCCTGATATTTTTGGCTCTTTAGGACTTATGCCAAGTATTTTGCCTGTGATAGGGCGCGTCGTAGAGGGCTCGCGCGCTGAGCGTGCAGGGTTAGAGTCGGGTGACTGGATTGTGGCTGTGGATGGTGAGTCAGTGACTTATTGGTCAGATTGGGTGCAGGCAATAGAGCGCGCGCCCAATACACCACTTGT
>QXZU01000169.1 GCA_009886205.1 K189A clade bacterium
GTCTGCGCTAATGTGTTGGCCGATAACGCTGGCAAAACCGGCAATGAAAGCATCGCCACTACCGGTAGGGTCGACACTGAGGCTTGTCAGTTTGGGTACCGGAAATGTACGGGTGCCGCCATGAGCCATGTATACCTTGATGGGTTTTGGGCCTGCGGTGACGATGACAGTTTTTTTGCTCACCAGATCTGCATCAAGGGACATTAAGTGGTCGATTTCATGTTCATTGCCAATGAGCACATCCCACAGGTCACAGAAGTGTTCGAGCGATTCAGCACTGAGGCCGTCGGCGTATTGTCCCGGACACCAGATACGCAGCGCTTGTGGGTTCACATCCCTCATGTGTTTGAGGCTGCTGCGCATTAAATTTTCTCGGTAGGGTGCGCAAACCATAATCTGGCTGTGCTGCAAATCTTGGTTGGCTAAATGGATCTCCCAGCTGTGGTCGCTGACTTCTGGCCCTGGGTAAAAAGCTGTGAACTGTTCTCCATTGGGGTCGGTCACAACAAATGCTCGAGCACACTTGGTGTCCAACTGGGTGATTACCCCTTGAAGGTCAATAAAAGGCGACTCTATATGTGTTCGATAGCTGTGGAAGTCTAACTCTCCGCACACGGAAACCAATTTGGCTTCGCGGCTATGCTGGGCAATGCCATAAGCTATGTTGCCCCCACATCCACCGAAGTGTTCTTCCAAAGTGGCCAGTTTGCAATTTAGTCCGGGGCCGGTGGGTGCAAATTCTTTGCTAGTGGACGCGATTTGATCGTAGGCCAAAGCGCCAATTACGACGATCGATTTATTATTTTTGAGACCTTCTTCTGCCAACAAACACCTCCGCAGATGCTGCAAGGGCGATCTTACATCGCCGCGTAAAAGCTAAACCTGAACTTTTGTCTATGTGCTGCATAAACCGTTCGATTCGTGGTTGTTTGACCAGCAGCTTCTTTAACCTAGGGTCGGCGCCAGCTAAACATATGATGCCTATGCCAAAAAAAATGAAGCCCGGCATAAAGGGTAATGCAAGACCAATGACACCCAAGATAATGCAAATAAAGCCTATGACGCCCCTAACAATAGGTAAAGAGACAATAGACGCAAAGATAGTCCGCAAAAACATGATGCCCGCCTTTCAGGATTGGTGATACACCTGTTAGCGTTAGCATTATTTGTGCCAAAAACACCAAGTCCTAGTACGCATGATATCTCTCGAGCTGTCCAGCCCTTGTATACGTTTATTGGACCAATAATTGGTTAGAAATACCACGAGAGTGTAAAACATTGGCCTAACTGTTTAAATGTTGGCAGTTTGGAGATGATTGATGATGTTGGTCGAGGGCCTAACTAAGATTTTGGTCCAGCGCTTAATAAGGCGCTTAATCCAATGGTTAATCCAGCTCCTAATTAGAAAACAGAAGGGTCTATGCTGAGTATTGAAATTTTTTCTGATGTGATTTGTCCGTGGTGTTTTATTGGTAAGCGCCGTATGGACAATGCCCTTGCGTTTGATGTGGGTGAAGGCATCAGTTTGCGCTGGCGTCCTTATATGCTGTATCCAAATATTCCTTTAGCTGGCTGGGACCGCTTTGAGTTTCTCAAGCGTCGCTACGGGGCTAACGCAGACAGGGCACGGATACCTGAGCGTTTGCAACAAGAAGCACATGATGTGGGCATTGAACTGCGTTATGACCTCATTCAACGCACGCCAAATACGCTTATGGCGCATCGGCTTATTGATTGGTTTTACGATCAAAGTATCAATACTCAAGGGCGGACAAAGACCGGCGATGAGGGGCAGGTGAGCGACGCGTTGGCGAGCAAAGCTGCATTGGCGCAGCACCGCATAGCTGAGGTTTTGTTTCAGGGTTATTTTTGCCAAGGCCTAAACGTGGGTGATGCGGATGTTCTTGTAGATTTGGCCGCAGAAGCGGGCGCTGAAACTGCAGGATTAAAGGCCTTTCTTTTGTCCGCACAAGGAACAGATGCCGTTAATGCCCAGTTAGCTCGTGCTCCGGATTTAGGCATTGCCGGTGTGCCAGGATATTTGCTGGGCGGTGGGTTTTTGCTGCCGGGCGCGCAAAGTGAAGAAACCATTAGCAAAATAGTCACTCGCGCCAAAGAACGCTTCGGCGGCTAGAATTTTTCTGGGTCAATGCCTAGGTTTTGATCCATTTCGTGGGCAGGCACTTGGTCGTGATGGTCGCCAATGATTTTTGCGGGTACCCCGGCCACCGATACATTTGCCGGAACGTCGTTGAGTACAACACTGCCTGCGCCGACTTTTGCATTCTCGCCAATTTCTATATTGCCGATGATTTTGCAGCCTGCGGAAAGTAACACGCCCCGGCGAATCTTCGGGTGACGATCCCCAGAGCTTTTACCCGTTCCGCCTAAAGTCACCGAGTGTAGAATTGACACGTCGTCTTCGATCACGGCGGTTTCGCCAATGACAATGCCAGTAGCGTGGTCAAACATAATGCCTGAACCAATATGCGCAGCCGGGTGTATGTCTACGCCGAGCGTGACGCTGATTTGATTTTGGAAGAACTGGGCGAGGGTTTGCCGACCCTCGCGCCACAGCCAATTAGCAATTCTGTGTGCTTGCAGAGCGTGGAAGCCCTTAAAAAATAGAAAGGCGCTAGATAAATCATCACAAGCAGGGTCGCGAGCGTAAGTGGCGAGAATATCTATTTCCGCAGCTTTGAGCACTTCGGCGTCACCCGCCATGGCTTCGCCAATAACGTCGCGGATGAGCATGGTGGGCAGCATTGGATTGTCTAGCTTACTCGCCAAACGAAAGCTTAACGCGTCACCAAAGCTCTTGTGATTTAAAATAGTTGCGTGGAAGTAGCTACCCAGAATAGGCTCGCTTTGGGCTTTGACTTTTGCCTCTTGACGCATCAATGGCCAAATATCACCCGGGCCTGAAATAGACTTGAGTTTGTCTTTTTTTGAATCCGCAACGACTTGCTGGAACCGTTCGCCGAAGTCGTATATTTCTGGAGCGCTTTTCATAATTAAGCTTGCTAGCTATAGTTTCAGACAGCCTAGTGACATCACACAGATTTGCAACTCTTGTTCAAGGCATTGTTTGCAACCTAATCAAGGCATTGTTCATAGCGTGCTGGCTGTGTAGGGTGTGGCAAAATTGCGTCCCTCCACCGGGCGACTCCGAGTACATGAGAGATCTATAAATGACCGAGACATTCAAAACCGTTGCAATAGTTGCGCGCCGGCACAGTGCCAGCGTTATTGACAGCGTGCTGGCCACAGAAAGCTGCTTGCTTGGCTTAGGTATAGATGTGGTGTTTGGTGCAAAGACATTGAAGCTATTGGGCGAATCTAAGCAGCCTGATGGCGTAGAGAGAAAAGCCTGTGCTGAAGCGGCCTTGGGCACTACCGCTGATTTGGTTGTAGTCATTGGTGGCGACGGCAGTCTGCTGGGGTTTGGTCGAGAGCTGGCAGCCTCTCAAGTGCCTGTAGTGGGCGTAAACAGAGGCGGTTTGGGCTTTCTTGCTGCCATTTCCCCTGAGCAAATCGAGGTTAAGCTGAACGAGATTCTGCAAGGCCAGTTCAGTATTGAGGAGCATTTTTTACTTGAAGCCTCGGTACACCGTGATGGTGAAATTATCGCCAGCCAAACAGCTTTAAATGACGTGGTCATAAACCCCGGCGGCACCACGCGAATGATGGAGTTTGACCTATGGCTAGACGATGAATTTGTTTACGACCAACGCTCTGATGGACTCATTGTTGCCACGCCAACGGGCTCTACAGCTTATGCCCTGTCTGCTGGCGGTCCCATTATGCACCCCGGTCTTGACGCCATTGTCATTGTGCCTATGTTTCCGCATACCCTGACTTCTAGGCCCTTAGTGGTCCCCGGCAATGGCACTTTGAAGCTAAGGCTGCTCAGCGTGGCTGATGCCGAACCTCAGGTCAGCTGTGATTCCCAAGTGCATGTGCCGTTTAAGATTGGTGACGAGATAATCATCCGCAAATATCCATCGGCCCTGCGCCTGCTTTATCCTTCAGGGCATAGTTTTTATCAAGCGTGTCGCAGCAAGTTGGACTGGGCCAGTCGTTTGGGTGGCCAGCGTACAAACTAGTAGGCAGACAGCGCGCAACGAGCGCGCCAATAGCGTTTTAATCAACGCTTGCATTCGCGCTCAGTCGCTCTAATAACTAAGGTTGCGCAAGCAGGTCTTTGGGCTGATCAATGTCCATAAAGATGCCCGCATCGCTGACAGCAATATCGTCAATGCTGTTGGCATACTCTTTCAATAACCACTTTGCACCCTGATCGCCACTGGATTTTCTCACCTGAGCAAACAGGCTGTTGTGTATACCAATAGGGTGGCCTTGGGGGGACTTTGTAGTGAGTGCTTTTGTAGGTGAAGTGGTAGATGTGCTGCTCGCATCCCGCGTAAATACCGGTCTGATGATCCGATGCGTCGTAATAGTTGCGCGCATGGCAATTTGCTCAAGGGTCGAGGGCTTTAGGAAGGGCATATCTAGTAGCCCTACAAATGCCCATTGCCAGTTTAAGTCGGTGAAGCCTGCGGCAAGGGAGTGACCCATGCCAAGGTGGGATTGATCCGTGTAGAGGATCTCCGCCTGCTGCCCCAGTAGTTCTCCCAGTGCGGTGTCCTGAGTTTTTAGCACCACTTTAAGGTGGGCAAATACTTGGCTGAAGTGTGTTACGGTTTGGGCCGCAACAGTTGTGTCGCCCAGGGCCGCAAGGCGTTTATCTGAGCCAAAGCGGCGACCAAAACCCGCCCCCAAAATCACAGCGCCCACGTTGGCGTTTTTTAGGCTTTGGTAATTCTGGTTTGGCTCGTGGGCAGACAATATAACGCGCTGTTTATGCGCTAGCGGCGCTAAGCTGGGTGACCTTTTCCAGCGCATCAGCCCTGCGATTTTTCTTCACTGCGGTAATTTCGGCCAAAATAGCGATGGCAATTTCCGGCGGGGTTTTACTGCCTATGGGCAAGCCAATGGGGGCGTGGAGTTTATCGATGTCTTGGGCAGATATGTCCAAGGTCAGCAGGCGCTCCCTACGACCTGCAGAAGAGCGCGTGGAGCCCATGGCGCCAATGTAAAAGGCATCCGTTGTCAGCGCTTCCATCAGCCCCATGTCGTCTATTCTGGGATCGTGGGTGAGGGCAACTATGGCCGTGGCCTCGTCCTTGGCGTGTAGTCGAATGGCGTCGTCTGGCATATCACAGATCTTTCTCACGCCCTCGACATTGAAGGCAGAAAGTAGATCTTGTCTGGGGTCGCAAACGGTAATTTCGTAGTCGAGGTTTTTCGCCATGTCTGCCAAGTATTGGCTGACCATGCCGGCGCCAATAATAAAGAGCTGTTGTCTGGGTCCAAAGGTATGGTCTAACTGTTGTTTGGCCTCGTCCCAGTGCAAGTCTTTGAAGCCGCTGTCTATTTCTAGGCGGGTCGACTGGTCATGTAAATTTATGATGCGGCGCGCGCATTGTCTTTGGTCTAGCGCATCGTTCAACTGAGTGAAGTGGGTAATGCTCGCTGGGCTGGGCTTTTGCGGTTCAACGACTATGTAGAGGTGTCCGCCACAGGGCAGGCCGAGCTTCTCTGTTTCTTCAACAGTAATCCCGTATTGGAAGAATTGCGCTTCATGGGCAGCCAATTCTCCGGCAGTTATTTTCTCCAACAGGTCATCTTCCACACAGCCACCTGATAGCGAACCGACTATGTGCCCTTGGCCATTGCAGGCGAGCACTGAGCCAACGGGTCGAGGCGAGGAACCCCAAGTTTGCACAACTGTTGCCAGCCAGCAGGGCTCGTCCTTTTCTAGCCACTTGAGTATTTGGCTAAGTACTTCTTTATCAACTGCTTGCATATGCGCTCTCATCATAACCAACGGTAAGATCTGACCATCGGGACGCTGTAAAAAACCGTGCGTCCCACTTTTTAAACGGCACGTTAACTTTATCTGCTGCTTGACTAATAGCTATGGCAGAATTCAAGTAACAACTTTAGAGCGGATATTCTAACCCATGTTGAGTGCCTCTGTGTTATCTGGAAGATTACAGTCATTAGTCCTCGACATGCCTGACGTGTCTGCGCTGCAACCTATGGATGTGGATCGCGGTCAGAACCATGCAACGCCCATAACTGCTATGGAATATGGGCTGCTGTTAGATGAACAAAGAATTTCGCTATCCGCTCATGTAGGACAGTCGATACGGTTAAAATTCCTTGGCCAGCGCACCTGTGGCAACTGCCATGCGAGTGTCAATAAGTTGGAAGGGGGCGGTTACTGCAAAAATTGCTTTTTTAGTCTGGCGCGTTGTGATCGCTGCTTTGTGAGTCCTGAGCGTTGCCATTTCGCGCAAGGTACTTGTCGCGAGCCCCAGTGGGGTGAATCTTACTGTATGCAACCTCATGTGGTTTATTTGGCCAATAGCAGTGGGCCAAAGGTAGGCATTACCCGCGAAGATCGCAGTTTTTACCGTTGGTTAAGCCAAGGTGCCGTGCAGGGTATGGTGATCGCCCATGCAAAGACGCGTAGGGATGCAGGGCTGCTTGAGGTGGCCATTAAGAGCAAAGTCAGTGATAAGACTAATTGGCGTCGCATGGTATCTATGCAGCCGCAGAATCTTGATTTATTGCAACTTGCCCGGCAGCTACAGAACACGATTGAATTACCCGAGGGTACACAGTGGGTGAGTGAAATGACCGGCCATGATTTGGCTTATCCCATACAGTCCCATGCGCCAGCCCAACGCTTAGCCATAAGTGAGACTCACCCTGAATTACTGGATAATTTGCATGGGATTAAGGGCCAGTACTTGTTGCTCAGTCAGGGAGCCTTTAATGTAGCAGCACATGTTGGCATGACCGTTGAGGTCGAATTTGCGCCAGCCCTTGATGCAGCAAAATTGAATACTAGCGATCAGCTGGATCTATTTTCTTAGCCGCTGATGCGTTCGCGAAGACCCGCTTCAGAACCTAATGTGCTCAGCATCAAATTTTACCATTGAACTTTTAGGAACTCATGATGAAAGACGGACAACCCACTGCTATTGCGCTTGCAGATTATCAGGCACCCGCCTATACCACTCAGAAGACTGAGTTGTGCTTTGATATTCGCGATGGCGAAACCCAGGTGACGTCTAACTTGTCGATTGTCCGGCAGACTGACGGTGCATCTAGTTTGGTGCTTGCTGGCGAGCATTTGGAACTGGTTTCCGTCATGGTTGATGGGCGCGAACTGGGCAGTAATGAGTTCCTTAAGGACGATGAGTCGCTGACTTTGTTAGGTCTGGATGCGGCGCATCAAATTCAAATTGTCACCAAGATTTGCCCGGAAAAAAATACTGCGCTGGAAGGGCTGTATCGATCTGGGGGGATGTACTGTACTCAGTGCGAGGCGGAAGGCTTCCGCAGGATAACTTACTACCAAGACAGACCTGATGTGTTGTCTAAATTCACTACTACGATTATTGCCGATGGCGAGCGTTACCCTAACTTGTTGTCTAACGGTAACTTGGTGGCGGCGACGAAGGCCGAAGACGGGCGTAGCCAGGTAACTTGGGAAGATCCTTTTCCTAAACCAAGTTATCTATTTGCCTTGGTTGCAGGCGACTTGGCTGTACTGGAGGATGAGTTTATTACGTGCAGTGGGCGTAAGGTGACGCTGCAAATTTTTTCCGAGCCGCACAATATTGACCAATGCGACTACGCCATGGATGTGCTCAAGCGGTCCATGAAATGGGATGAAGAGCGTTTTGGTCGCGAGTACGATCTTGATATTTTCATGATTGTCGCCGTTGAAGATTTCAATATGGGTGCAATGGAAAATAAAGGGCTGAATGTTTTTAATACGTCGTGTGTTTTGGCATCACCAGACACTGCGACGGACGAGACTTACGAGCGAGTAGAAGCGGTTGTAGCCCACGAGTATTTTCATAATTGGTCCGGCAACAGAGTCACTTGTCGCGATTGGTTCCAGCTCAGC
>QXZU01000017.1:0-10335 GCA_009886205.1 K189A clade bacterium
ACTAAGTCGCGCAATACTTGGGCGCCCGCTGCGGTTTTCAAATCTACGGCTATGGCACGCTTGGAGCGGTTAGAAGAGATAAATGTAGAGGTAATTCCCGCTCTGTTGGGGCCTGCACCGCGCACTAGGTCTCCAGAGAGCGACTCGACCTTGATCACATCTGCGCCCTGATCCGCCAACATCATGGTGGCTACAGGACCCGAAATCATTGAGGTTAAATCGACTATGCGAACGCCAGTGAGAGGGCCGGTGGGTTTTTCTATTGTTGTCATTATTACTTCCTTTTATTTCGCTTTAGGCCGTTCTACTCAATTGAGCCCGTTGACCCTAGAGTCTTGGTTATTGCTCGACAGCCCTTTATCCGATGGCTTTTGTAGCAAAAGCCTTTTTACCCGATGGCTTTTGTAGCAAAAGCCTTGGCCCACTTATAGTCGGCTTTGCCGTTGGGGCCTCGGCGCACTTCTGGTGCCGGCAATATTTGTCTGGGTGTTTTGTAGCCAGACAAATGTTCTGTGGTGAAGGCTATTAACTCTTCTGCGGTGAGTTCACTGCCCTCTTTAAAAGAGGTCACTGCCACTATGCGCTCGCCGAAGCGCTCATCAAACACGCCAACCACCAAGCAATCTACTACTTCAGCGTGACGCTTCACTGCCTCTTCTACCTCTTCAGGGAAAACTTTTTCGCCGCCGGTATTGATACAGGCGCTGCCACGGCCCAAGAGGATAATGGAACCATCAGCCTCCACCGTTGCGTAGTCTCCGGGGAAGCTATAGCGCACACCGTCCACTTCACGGAAGGTTGCAGCTGATTTTTCTTCGTCTTTGTAATAGCCCAATGGGACAAAAGCTGAGGTGGCAATTTTACCCATCTCACCTGAGCCTGCTTCGACGAACCGGCCATCATCAGTGATCACTCGAACGCCTTCATTTAACTCAAATTTGGCCGTGCCTTTTACGTCCTCACGGGTGGTTGCCGAGCTGCCCATTCCTCCTTCCGAGGAACCCATAATGTCTGCCAACACCATATCGTGATGGCGCAGCAAACCTTCCTTAATTTCTTGGCTCCACATGACCCCACTAGAAGCTATTTGCTTCAGTGTTGATAAGTCATAGGGCGTGCCGCGTTTTTCCGCAGCATCTAGCGCTGACAGAATTGGCCGTGCAAATGCGTCACCCACAATGACCACATCTGAAACTCGATACTCTTCCACTTGGCCCAACAGTAGATCTGGGTCTAGGCCCAGCTTAGACGTAGTGACCACTGTGCCGCCCAACAACATGGGTAAGAAACTGCCCAGCCATATGCCAGTACCATGCATCAATGGACACGCTGGCAAACTCACAGGCGGCGCTTCGATCTGCTCAAGAAAGCCCAGATATTCCGACATATTTTTTGGCGGCGTAAGACCTCGACCAGCCGCGCCCATGCCAATAAGAAATTCTGCAAACGCGCCCACTGGATACATAACGCCTTTGGGCATTCCGGTAGTGCCGCCGGTGTAGAGCATGTAAACGCCTTCTGGATCTTGGGCAACTCTGGGCGCGGGTTTGTTTTGCCTGATGGCGCGCTCATAATCTTCGGCGCCCTTCAATAGCGCTTCAGTGCCATCATCTACCTGCACGAACAACTTCACTTTTGGCAGGCGGTCCTTAATTTCCCAAATGCGCATGGCGTAAGAGGACTGGAAAAAAATCACCTCGGAGTCACTGTTGTCCAGCAGGTAAACCAGCTCATCAGTCTTGTAGCGGTAATTGACGTTGATGGGGCATCCCCCCACTTTAAAAATAGCGAACTGGGCCTCTTGGTATTCATTGCGGTTGTGCATATATAGAGCGGCTTTTGCACCAGGCCCTACACTGTGGGCGCTGAGCAGACTGGCTATAGACGCAGCACGCTGCTCGAATTCGCGCCAACTGGTATAGCGTCCATCAGCAATAGTGGCTGTGCGATTAGGGTAGGCATCGCTAAGCGCCTCCCAAGCAGATGCAAAATGAAAATCCATACCCTCTCCTGTTCAGCCTTTAGGCGGCAAAAAAATTGCTGTGAAAATATTCCCCTCGGAAATTTGCCCCAGTCCGCACTCTCCTAGAGGTAGGGCAAGATCTCCAATACAGCCAAGAATACTGTCTGAATTGTAGGCAAAGGTCCACGCTGAGGTTCTGGCAGATGGCACCCTGAAATTTAAGTCCCTGCGGCCTGTACTTGCACTCATCCTGTCTAGCAGTCGGCGCTTTGTTGGCTTATTCGTCTGCCTATTTATTTGTCTATTCGTCTGCGTATTTGTCGACCTATCCGCCCGTTTATCTGTCAGTCTATCCATCCGCTTAGCCATCTACGCCTTTAACCGCACTCAGTAGTTGGTATGCTTCAAGCCAATTTTTAGCAAATTTGACCATTGTTTGCACATGAATTGACCATTTCCCCCATCAAAACAACGTTTTTGCTCGATATAAAGCTGGCACGGGAATTGTAACGTTACTGATATAGGCGGTACCGGAGTCATAGGTCTCCGAGGTTTTAACAGAGGTTTAACAGATGGAATGGAAGCTCTATTTACCGCCTTACTACTTTTACCAATTGGAGACTAAACCAGTGAAAGGGCAGCTACGTATATCTCGCGTTAGACGACCACGAGCAACTTTGTTAGCAATACTGATGCTCGGAGGCGCATATTACTCACTAGGATTGTGGGTTCACGGTCAGCAAATTGTTGACCACAACCCTCCCGTGCAAGTTGCTGAGCAGCAGGTTATACAGCAAATAGACGAGCAAATTGAACAAATGAGCAAGCGCATTGTGAGCGTGGTACATAAGCCTGGTGCCAACATTATTAGGATTGTTCATGCGCTGTAGCGCAGTTTAGCTGAGTTAGAACTGTGCTGTGGGTTAAAGCGATAAGACACGCATACATATAAGGAAAGATATTGTGAGTTGGAAAAAAAAGTTACATCTAGACAACATCTATTTGGATAAAGACAACGCTTGGATCTTCGGTGTTTGCGCCGGCATTGGCAAAGCCCATAATTTGGCACCACAACTGGTCCGCGTATGCGCCATTATCAGCGGTCTGTTCTTTGCCAAACTCACCATTGCGATTTATTTAATTGCTTGGCTTATGTTCGACGACACCGCCCCACAGGCTGAAATATTTCGTGCTGACGATTAGCCTTTTACAATTTGGCAGACAGCGGCCCAGAGGTTTTCAGCATTTTTACCGTCAACTTCATGCCGCTTAATTTGGTTGAAATCTTCACCGGCAAGTACCCTAATGAAGGTGCCAGCCAGTAACTCACCCGCCGATGCACACTGCCTTTCACATATTCGTAGGGCTCTGACTCTACTTTGATAACAGTAATAGTCTGTCCGGCAACAGACATTTGGGTAGTAGCCTGAGCAACTGAAAATCTATAACGGCCAATTGTGTCGTCCACATAACTCAAAGGAACACTCTGTTTAGTATTCGGCTGAGTACTGATCTGAGTACTGATCTGAGTACTTTTTCCGTTCTCCCCCAAAGCACAGGCCAGCGCAGCAAATTGACTGAGCTTATCGACATAAATTGCGTCATCTAACGGCAATGTTACTGCCTGTCGCTGGGCATCTGGTGTTTTTGGCCCCTGAGTTAACCCTTGGTAGTGAATCTGTTTCTTCAACCAATCAAATGCTACGGCATCATCAAACCGCCAACCGGGGCTAAAGCCACTGTTCTGATAACTGTGTAAACGGTAGTCGCAGTTGGCCAAGGAAAAAACTGACTGGTGATTATTCGCTGCTAAAAAGTGATCTACCTGACTTGTCGCTGTCACTTGGCGGCCATCCCACTGAACCTCAACTCGCGCCTTCAGACCCACGGGTAACCCCAATAAGTACACGCCGTATTCCCAGTTGCCCGCCATAGCGTTGGCAATGACCAGACCATGATCTGGCGCTGGCAATTTTTCTTCGTAACTTTCCAGCGCCTTGTGGCCGGTCGAATGCGTACCCTCACCTTGAGCGTGGCCTAAGGGCGGCAGCACAAGGAGCATAAGGATCAGCGGGAGCAAATTTAGGCTACTTGTTAGGCGAGGGCTTTGAGAGAAATAGAGTGCTCGGCAAATTTCAGTCGTTATCACTTTTGGGGTCGTTATCTTGTTGTTGGGTTTCACTCGGCAATTGAATTGCTGCACTGGGCTGCTCAATTGCTGGTGTGGGCGTGTTGGGTGAAGCGTCTCGCCACTGTTTGAAGCTTTCAAGCTCGGTACTCAACTGAGCAATGACATAACTTATGACTGCTGCGTCATCGATAAACCCCCAGCCGAATAAAAAGTCCGGCACACCGTCTAGTGGTACCACGAAATAGATAACGGCGCCGGCAACACTGGCGATGGCTTGTGTAGAGATGTCTCGATAGTCGCCGGCTATGTAGGCCTTGAGCAAATCGATCAGAAGACCCAACTGCTCGCCTACGGCTTTAATTTTTTCGCTACCGCTGCCATTGAGCTTTTTCGCCGCCTGCACCACCAGCCGCTTAAGCCCATTTGGATTGCTCAGCAGTTGCGCACCTCGGCGCAGATAGGCACTAAATCCTGAAGGCACCTTTTGGCTCATAGCTAAAGGTCTGCCTCGTTCGCCAGCGCGGAACTATTTGTGCTGCTTGGTTTAGTTGCCGTCCAGGAAACTTGGGGCGCATAGCTTGTAACGTTCTGACGAGCAAAAGAAAGCACCCAGCGTACAAATGTTTTGCTGTGTGTGTCTTTCGTTAGACTATTTATACCTTGAGAATAAACTCGTTCACCTAATATCTCTTGCCTATGGGCCATCAAGGCCCGAGCATAATCTTTATTGAATTCGGGGTGACCTTGAATTGTGATGACCTGATTATGCATAGTGAAGCCAGCCATTGGGCAAAAGTCATTGCTGGCAAATAGCTGGGCGTATTGCGGCAATTGCTGCACCTGGTCTTTATGACTGGAAAGCAAACTGAGGTCTTGTGCCCCCCCTGCCATCCAAGCACGTTTTTCCACTTGGCTTGTATGTATGCCAACGGCCCATCCCGCAGGTGCCGGCGCTACAAGACCACCAAAAAAGTGCGCCATCAGTTGATGCCCAAAACAAATGCCAATGAGCTTTTTCCCCCGGTTTAAGGCACGGGCGATAAACTGAGCTAACGCAAAGATCCACTGCTCGTCGTCATAGACACTCAGGCGACTGCCGGTAACAATATAGACATCACACTCAACCGCCTCTGGCATGGCCTCTTGGACAACATAATTGGTGAACCTAATGTGCGGGTCTTGCTCAAGGAACAGGTCCATAAACATGTTCGGATAATCACCGTGCACTGGCTGCAGGTGCTCTAATACCGAATCAGTTTGTAGAATGCCGATATGCAAACTCATCAAATAATCTCGAAATAACGTTCTAGCTGCCAACTATTGAGGTTGCGCTGATATTCACGCACTTCCCAATGGCGGCTCATCACAAAGTGATCAACAAATTCATCGCCCAGATAGCGTCTGGCAACACTTGATGTATCCAAGGCGTTCGCTGCGTCCCCAAGGTTGGTGGCAAACTTGGCATCAACCGGCAAATCATCTTCTACATCATAAGCGTTCCCTTTGATCGGTTGCCCGGGATCGAGATTTTGCCGAATACCTTCTAAAGCGGCGCTGAGCATGGCCGCTGCCGCAAGGTAAGGGTTGCCATCGGCACCACCCACCCGGCACTCAATGCGCTGACTACCGCCATCACCGGGAATGACCCTAATGGCCGTTGTACGATTTTCAATACCCCAGGTTGCCGCAGTAGGCGCCCAAGCACCTTTAACTAGGCGTGTGTAACTATTTATAGTAGGTGCTAAAAGCGATAAGAATTCCGGTAGATACCGCTGCAGCCCTGCAACCGCCTGGCGCTGCAATAACGACATGCCCCGCTCACAACTTGGGTCAAAGAATGGGTTAGCGCCCTGAGCATCTGCAACGCTAAAATGAAAATGTCCGCTCTGACCCGGATAGTCCATAGACCACTTTGCCATAAATGTGGCCATAAGCTCTTGGCGTTGGAAAAACACCTTGGTGAAGGTTTTGAACAGGGCCGCTCGGTCTGCAGCCTGAATACCCACTTTAGATTTGAGCGCTGCTTCCCATACACCGGGGCCGGTTTCGCAATGCAATCCTTCAATATCGCACTCAAGCGCACGGCAGTAATCTAGCAGTGCGTTAAAGCGCTGGGACTCTACCGAGGAGCGTATTAGGGAGTAACCAAAATTACCGGGGGTCAATGGGGTGAGTCCGCGATAGCCTTTATCGCGCACGCTATGGGGCGTTTCAGCGAAGACAAAAAATTCGTATTCAAAGCCGGAGCGAACGCTGAGTCCCATGGCTGCATATTCAGTCAGCACATTTTTTAGCCGCGTACGGGGACACAAAGGATGGTCGGTGCCATCAGGCCCGACAAACTCGCCAATAAAATAGGGGCAATTTTCATCGGGCAGCCAACGCTCAGTTTCCACCAAGAGGCGAAAGCTTGTGTCGGGAAATCCGGTGTGCCAACCCGTGTAGCTACCCGCGTCGTAGAGTTGGTCATCCACATCCCAACCAAAGATGCAGTCACAAAACCCGCCTTGTTTTTTCAGCAGGCTGATAAACTTGTCGATGCCTACGTATTTGCCACGAATCACGCCATCTATGTCGGTCAGGCCTAACTTGACCTGACTAACCCCGCGGTCGGCGTAATGGGCAACTTTTTGCTGCAAGGTCTCGGCGTCAATATTGCCTGTCTCTGAACTTGTGTCTGACATCAGCCTACATCCTCCTATCCGATTATTTAGACCATTAGCGCGCGACTTAGCGCCGCTCATTGATAATGCCTAAAACTTATGACAAATGCGTATTTCTCGGTTGTTTTTCTTACAAAATCCAGTTTTTGATTTTCTATTGGCCAGAGAGACCTTTGGAACGAGTGTGCGAGATTTCCTTCAAAAGTCCAGAGGTGTTACTAAGCGACCCACAAGGTGCTAAACCCTTGCTATATAGCCACTTTTTTATCCACGCGCCCTGTGGATAAGTTTGAGGATAACTTGTGGCATTAACCTGTATATCGAGTGCCAATTATTCAGGTTGAATTTCAATTTCATCAAAAAAATACAGTAAAAACTATTAAATTCAATGGGTTAGGAGAAAGTTATACTATTTAAATTGAACGTTCGCCGCCATGTTACGACTTATCATAGTTTTGTTTTCTCATGTGCATAAAGCAATCCGTTTGCATGTAAGTGGTTACTAACCCGCAAAGCCCTACGGGCAATAAATTTCCTCTAATTCAGCCTGACTTGTCACGAAATCAAGGCGTTAGAAATATGACAACAAATACTTTATGCGGCGTAGATATTCGCCGATTTAGCGTTTTTTAACTAGATCCCAGTCAATTATTGCTAGAGGCGTTTAAAGCCGCAAAATTGCCCTAAATAGGCACAAAAAAAACGCAAAAGAGGCACAAAAAAGGGGCAAATCAAGCTCAGCAAGGACCCCAAAAAACAGAGGCCAATTAGTGCATTAAATTAAACATCTTGCGGCGGTACTTGCCAGCGATCTCATTACCCTTGCCCAACATGTTAAACACACGAATCATTGTCAGCCGGCCTATGTCTTCGCGGAATTCACGATCACCGCGCAAAATTTCCATGCAGCTGTCCAAGCCCTCTTCGTAACGCTCGGCAACAATGAGTTGAATTGCGAGCTGGTACCGAGTTTCAAGATCATCGGGGCCATTGCCAATTGCTTGTTCAAGCACCTCTAGCGTGTCCATTGCAGCCACTTCCTCGACAAACTCCAACCTGTTCTGGGGCCGCTCGCGATCAGCGGTGCCGTCTGGGATAGAAGCCAATACGGTGCGCGCATCATCTAAGTCGCCTTTACGCACCAGCACATCGGCTAGCTCTACCCGCAAAGATTGATTTTTGGGTTCCTCTTGAATGCTCTCCTGCAACACGGCAGCTGCACCAGCGAAATCGCCACTCGCGAGCATAGAATCTAGATCGCCTTTAATGGCATCAGCCGCAGACTCGGTGAGCCCATCCAAAATAGTACGCAGCTGCGTTTCATCGGCGGGACCGTCGATTTGCTCGGCCATTTGTCCTAGGTGGATTATGCGAATGCTGGGCAAGCCTTGCACCTGAAGCCGCTGAGCCAAATTCTGATCAATGGCCACATCGGATAATGCCAACACAAACTTGCCCTGATATTCCGCAAGCAACTGTTCTAGTAATGCCCTGCCCTGAACTGATAACGGAATTTGCTCGGCCCAAAATAGTACGACAACGGGCATAGATTGAGATTTGTCGATCACGTCGGTTTGGAACGATTCAACGGTAACGTGGATTGGCGCGTTAACTTCCATGAATAATGAGTCCTTTTATTGGATCACGATTTCTGCGCGATCTGTTGATGAGTAATGTGTTTATAAATTCGCGGATTTGGCTAATTAATTTGCGTTGGCACAATTGTTTTTCAGCTATCAAAAATTCCAGAGAATAATGAGCGTGACCGCTCAAATCACTTTGTCGAAGGAAATCTGCCGTGTGAGTGGTTTTTTACCGATCCAGTCAAAGCCTTCGTTTTGCGTGGCAACAACCAAACTCGCCACCTGATCCTGAAGCTCCGCAAATATCTCGTCGACCAAATTAACCGCATTGTTCTGGGCGCTTACATGGCCAATGACAACGTGCAGGTCTTTATGCGCTAACAGTTGCAATAGGTCTCGCGCCTGAGCATTAGAAAGGTGTCCGTGATCTGCCGCCACCCGGCGTTTCAGCGCTGGCGGGTAGGCTCCGGCAAACAGCATATTACGGTCGTGATTCGCCTCTAAGAGTAAATGCGTGCAGTGTTCGAATTGCTTCACCACGTGTGGCGTTACACTGCCAAGGTCTGACAACACACCGATCTTGGTATCGCCCTTAGACAAGACAAATTGCGTGGGTTCTCGTGCGTCATGGGGCACACGGACCGGGTTGATCAAAACCCCTTCAACTTCGAAGGACGCGTCGCCATCAAAGGCATTGCAATGAAAATCTTGCGGGCTGTTTTTCAATGTGCCGTGAGAGGCATAAACGGGAATGGCATAGCGATGAGACAAACCTGCCACACCGGCAATATGGTCACTGTGCTCATGGCTGACCAGAATAGCGGTGATGTCGCCGGGGCTCATTTCTAGCCGCGCTAAGCGTTGCTCGGCTTGCTTGCGGTTAAAGCCGCAGTCGACCAAAAAAATGGCGTCGCCAATAGCAACCAACGTACCGTTGCCACGACTGCCACTGCCAAGGGAAGCAAAACCTCCCATTAGGTGGCGAATTCTCTAATCAATACGAGGATCTGCTGGGCTTTATCGGCATCGCTCATAGGCGCGCCGTTTTGTACGACGATGACATTAAAGCCAGTGTCGGCATCTTCCGTCATCTGAATCAGCGCGTTTATACGTCTGGATTCGCTGTTGCAAGAAAAGGTGATTCGGCATAAAACGCCGTTACTTGCTTCGCCAGAAAATAACGCGGTAGCAATGGTCACATCGTACTCACCGGCGTCGCTGTTTTGTTCGTTTACCTCTATCTCGGCATTCTTCATGGCTTGACCCAATGTCGCCCATGCTCGGTTACGGTCAAGATACAGCTTCAGCACTGGCACGCCGTCGGCATTGCGCGACAAATCAGTCTTTGCGCTAGCACCAATTTGCAGAGCCACTTTTGAAACAGTTGTCTCAGCAACACGCGCGGCAATGTAGCCACCAATTTCGTTCAGCAGGCTGCGCTCAGCGGCGGCTAAATTTGACTGCAAAGCATTTAAGGAAACCACATCATCTGCAGCGATTTCGCCTTGCGCATCGTTCTCGTGGCGGATGTGAACTTCGGTAGACTGGGGCTGCAAGCCCTGCTCTACGCGAATGAGGAACCTATCTTTACCTATGCTGGCTTCGGGGTCAGCCTCTTCACCGCGTCTGTTATTGCGCAGCAGGGTACGCACCACGTCACGATAATCTTTGTCCTCTACGGTTAGCCATGCGGTATTAAGGCGTCCTACTTCGGGTCTATCCGACGCTAAAACAATGCCGTTATCAGCAAAAAACTGCTTCATCTTAGGCCAGGCTGTCGTGGCAGGCTCAGGCACCACTAACCAATTACGTCCGCCTAAAGCTTGCAAACGCACCTCATCGCGGTTGTCACTGGCGTAGAGTGCATCGGGTAGCGGTGGTCTTTTCGGATAAAACGAAGCATTGCGTTGCTCTGGAATCACCGGCACCGGAATAGGATTCTTCACAATGCTGTTATCAAGATCGCTGGGAATTTGTAGCGGCGGTAGCGGCTTG
>QXZU01000017.1:10345-14196 GCA_009886205.1 K189A clade bacterium
GCTTGGTGTCGATATAGGAAGCTTCCTCCTCGCCACCACCAAACCATCCGCAACTTGTGCTTAAACTGGCAAGCAACAATATCGTCATTAATCTCATTTAGCAGCTCCGGCTGTAGTTACTGCGTCACGCACTGTCTCATGATGCTGGGCACTCAATGGAATGAGGGGTAAACGAATACCACCTTGCATGCGGCCTAATTCACTGAGTATCCATTTTGTAGGGGTTGGCGATGATTCTACGAACAGCGCATCGTGCACTGGTTGCAGTCGTGCATCTAACTTGCGCGCATGTTCATGATCACCCTTCAGGTAACTGGTGCAAAATTCCGACATCAATTCTGGCAGCACATTAGCGGTCACCGAAATTGTGCCAGCTGCACCTAAGGTCATCATTTCCAGCGTCTGCGCATCTTCACCTGAAAGCAGGAAGAAGTCGTCTTGGGCTGGCCCAGTTAACACGCTCTTAATCCCCGTGATTCTCTTAGCATCGCCGCACGCGTCTTTAATACCAACGATATTAGAAAAATTCGCCAGCCTTGCTACCGTCTCTGCGTGCATATCGCACCCGGTTCTAGGTGGCACATTATACAAAACAATAGGCACCGTGGTGGCTTCAGATATCGCTTTGTAATGCTGGTACAAACCCTCTTGAGTTGGACGATTGTAATAAGGGGTTACCAACAAGCAGGCATCTGCGCCCAATGCTTGGGCTTCCTGAGTTTGGTGAATGGCTTCGGCTGTAGAGTTACTGCCCGTGCCAGCAATGACCGGAATACGCTTGGCGACTACTTCAATAGTGCGTTTAATCACCTGCAAGTGCTCATCAGTGTCTAATGTCGCTGATTCACCCGTAGTGCCCATGGGTACAATACCGTGAGTACCACTCTCAATATGCCACTCTATAAGGCTGTCCAAAGCCACCCAATCGATGTCGCCGTTGTCGCGCATTGGGGTAACTAGGGCAACAATACTCCCTGTCAGCATAAGGTTCGCCTATGTGGTTTATTTAAGGGCGAAATGGTACGCAGGCATGGTGAAGGTAACAAGCTTTGAGTCACCGTGGCACCACATATCGCACACATTTACGCCATTTTCTTAGAATCTATTGTAACTTTCTTTGTTCAGCCGCCCATCAGTGTTCAATGAGCAAACTCTTGCGCAATAGGCGGTCGAGGTGTCTGACATGAGCTTGCGTGGAGGCATTCAATCCTGCCATAGACCGGGCGCTGGCTTTATCCTTCATGCTCGCCGCCAAATCCTCTAATTGCACCAGTACCGCCGAGCGCGCCAGCGCGTCAAATTTACCCCCACCACCATTAAGTATTTTCGCTAAACGGGTCACCAGTTCAATCTGTAGGTATTGACGAAAACTACTGACATCTCCGCCCATATCCGCGGCAAAAACACCTTGGGTAAGATCGCCCATCATTTGCCCGAGCTGATATTCATTGCCATAAGCACTTGAGTCGGTAATACGCTGCAAGGTTTTGGGGTGCAGCAAATGCGCCAGAACATTCTTTTGCACGGACAAAAACATTTGATGAATTTTAGGGTCTTCTGGGTCGTCATAGAAGTCAAAGCCCCTGCGCTGCTGTTGCAACTGGCTAAACAGCGGTTGCGATTGCGCCAACACATCTGGGGCAAAAATGTAGTCGTTGAGCACTTTCATTGCGCGCCGCTGCTGCTCGGCAGAAACCGGTTCATAAGGTGAAAGCTCTGAACTGCCGGGCGGCAAACGGTTAATGTGCACACCGCCAACGTAACGCGAAACCACCCCTGAGGAGCGCTTAAACTGATTCATTAGCACCACGTAATGGTTATATAGCTTTTGATAGCTTGCGCCTTGATAAGACTCAGCCAGCTGCACTTGTACAGTTTGCAAATGTTGCAAACGCTGCTGAGCGTAGCCGATGGCATCGCTGCTCAAGTCATAAATATTAATGTGTGGGTCGATACCGCGCCCGGGTCGGCGCATGTCATCCGCGTCATTACCGTAAGTCAGCTGAGGCTCGCTGGCCCTGGCCAAAATTTCATCAAGGCGCTGGGCTTCATCAACACCGGCAAATTCAGAGTAGGCATACGTAATGGCCCAATCATCGTAAGGGCCCGGGCGATTTTGATAAAACAGTGTTTGCGGCTTGTTACTCGGCGCAACATTCACCGCTTCATAATCCATAACCGACGCAGAAAGGCCTTTTTCAGCCACTGCCACAGGATCAAAAACATCGGGCAAAAGCTGACTGGCGCGCATGTTGTGGGTTAAGCCTAGGGTGTGACCAATTTCATGCAGCGTCAGCATATAGATGCTGTCTTTTATCAGCTGTTCACGCAGCGCATCTGGAGCGCTACTCATAAGCAACGCTTGATCTGCAAACAAAAAGTCCGCCTGCATCTGATAACCTAAATCACAATACTTGCCGTGCTTTCCCGCTTGTTGAGCACTGCTTGGAGAAGGCTGTAATAAGTCCTTTATCTTCAGTCGACTGGTCAGATAAGCGAATTCCAACATGATGTCAGCGCCAATAATTTGGCCTGTGCGCGGATTTGAAAAAGACGGTCCGTAACCCCCAAAAGGCGGTGTGGGTGACGAGGTCCAGCGCAACACGTTGTAGCGAATGTCTCCGGCGTCCCATGTGGCGTCATCAGGTTGCACTTTTATTTGAATGGCATTGCTAAACCCTGCTTTCTCGAAAGCACTGTTCCAGCTCAGACCTGCGGTTTTGATGAGGTCACGGAACTCATAAGGCGTGGTGTTTTCAATCCACCAAGTAATGGGTTCAACGGGATCGGAAATTTTTGCTGTTGGGTCTTTTTTCACCAAATGCCAGCGATTCACCACATCTCTGTACGGCGCGGCTTCGCGGCTGGTCAGGTCAGTAATACGATCGGTAAAATAGCCAACCCGGTAATCGTCTCTGCGCGGCTGGTACTGGTTTGCTGGCATAGCAATAAAATTGTGCTGAATAATGGCGCTGACATAACGGCTATCGGTAACGTCTTCACCCCCGCGTACTTTAGGCGCTTGGTCTTCATAAACCAGATCAGTCACCACCAAAGTATTATCAGGATAGCTGGCAAGCTTAACTATTTTCGAGCGATCCTTATTCAGCTTGCCTAGCGTGAAAGCTTTGCCCGGTTTTTCGTCGGGGCGAGGTGAGGCCTTAATTTGGCTCAAGGCTTCGCCGAGAAATACGCCCCCTACATCAACCAAAATATCACCGCTGGCTTTATCTTCAGCCACCACTTTTGCGACAGCTAACACAGCGTCTGGCACATTGGCATCTTGCGCACGACTTAATGGACTTTCTGGGTCTAAGTAAAACAGCGTATTGACTTGCACAAATTCAACGCGATTAAAGTGCCGGGTAATTTTGAGTACTTTGTTGTCTCTGTATTGGCCACGAAAGTGCCCACCTTCCACCACACCATCGCCTAATGTGACGGTATGAATAAATTCTTTACCTAACTGGTCTGGCTTAATGCGAAGGTGAACTGAGCCGTCACTGGGCTTTCGATACAAGGTGAAAAAACCAGCAATGACTTCGTTATCTTTGATAACCGCTTCTATGGTTTTAATTGCATCCTTGTCTGCTGCCGCGCCCGCTTTTGCAGTGGCATCCACTTTGTCCGCACCGCACCCCACCAAGGCCGTAGCCACGCAGAGACTTAGAACGAAACATTGCGTCAAAAATCTGGGTAATGGTCTCATCGCACCCGTCCTGTTTTACTATTTTTAAAATGGTTTTTGGCAGTCTACTTAACCCTAATTTGGGCCTTGATTTGGACCTTGATTCAAGCCTTCATCGGGGCTTTCTTCCAGGTCAGGCCAAGCTGAATAAATGGCCTTAATC
>QXZU01000170.1 GCA_009886205.1 K189A clade bacterium
GAGCTTTGAGCTTTTCAACTGCAGATAAGAAGGGGGCTCTAGAGCATTCAAACGCAGCTGCTGTGCTGAAAAAGTCATGGACTAAGCCGTCACAGCGTACAACTTCAGCTGTGCTACCTGCTGCATTCATTGCAGCGCCATAGGCTTCGCCTTCATCTCTTAGCGGGTCGAATTCAGCCGTCATGATTAACGCAGGGGCTAAGTTTGCCAGGCTTTCGGCCTGTATTGGCGATGCGTTGGGGTGCTTGCGCGCGGCTTCATCTGGGCAGTAGGTGTCCCAAAACCACTTCATTGTGGCGGTTTCTAGCAAGTAACCTGCGCCATTTAATGCGTAGGATTCTCTGCTTAGATCGTAATCTGTGACCGGGTAGAGTAGGCATTGGTAAGCAATAGTAGGGCCGTTTTCGTCCCTAGCCATTTGGCTCATTACAGCCGCAATAGTGCCGCCGGCGCTTTCGCCCGCAACGCCAATTTTGCCGTTGCCGTTGAGTCGTTGTTGATTTTCTGCGGCCCAACAGACTGCCGCATAAGAATCCACAATAGAGGCGGGATACAGGTGTTCCGGTGCCAAGCGATAGTCTACTGAGACCACCACAAGACTCGCCAAAGTGGACAACTCTCTGCATACAGAGTCCGCTGTGTCGATATCGCCAATCACCCAGCCGCCGCCGTGGAAATACACCAGTACCCCGAAAGGGCCATCGCCAGCGGGGTGATAAACGCGTACGGGAATTTCGCCGAGAGGACCTTCAATGTTGAAGTCTTCGGTTTTATGGACGGGCAGATCGGGGTTTACCGGACGCATTGAGCGGTAAACAGCTCTGCCATCGGGTACCGGTAGATCTGATATGCCCGGGGCTGGGCCGTTTTCTGCCAATTGATCAAACATGGCTTGATATTCTGGTGCTAGTGCCATTGAAATTTCTCCTCTCGTCCCAAAAATAGCTCTACGCAAGCTACACTAAAGCGTTTAAGAACACTATATAGTAGCGCCCTTTAGACACTGCGACGGTTATGTTGTTCGTTCAAATTGAGCGAGAAAGATGCCCAAGTCCCCGGTTTAGAGTTAAGATTGAAAATTGACTGATATAGATTTAATGGAGTAAACCGATGACACGGTTAGACAGCGAGCAGGACGAGAAGTTAGCGGCGGAAGCGGCCAAGAATTCCAACAGGTTAGAAAACGTGTTGATGAAAAACCGAACACTGACGTTGTTTGGTGAAATTAATCAGGATGTTGCCCGACGCACAGCTGAAAAACTCCTAGCGCTGGCTTTTGAGTCAGACGATCCAATTACGTTGTACATTGGTTCCCCTGGTGGGCACGTTGAATCTGGTGACACCATTTTCGATATGATTCGATTCATCAAGCCCGTAGTTCGAACCGTGGGTACCGGCTGGGTAGGCAGTATTGCCACGCACATTTATTTGGCCAGCGAAAAAGAAAATCGTTTTGCTCTGCCCAATACACGGTTTTTGATCCACCAACCCAGCGGCGGTTTTGGCGGTGATGCAACGGATATTCAAATTCACGCTCGGGAGATTGTAAAAACTCGCGAACGCATCAACGGTATTATTGCGACTCAAACAGGGCGACCTGTGGAGAGCGTTGCTGAAGACACCTCACGTGATTACTGGATGAGTGCGGAAGAGTCTGTGGAATACGGGCTAGTTGGCAAGATCATCAGCGACATCAGTGAAATCGGCTAGGAATTTTTGTTAGGTAATTTGCAGGCTTCTGAGCTAGGTTGCTTTACCAAGTCTCTTAGACAAGCCTCTTAGACAGGTCTGTTCGCTAAGAGGCGATAAGAGATAAAGACAGCCGCGTAGAGGGGTTGTCCAAGCCGATAGATGCGGAACAAAAAAATATCAAAAAAATGTAATAAAAAGACATAAAAAAAGGACTTCAGTGTCCTTTTTTTATGTCTTTTGCTTTTTCGCTTTTTTTTGGCTCTTTGCGTCGTGAGCGTGCACCTGCCTGCTTAACTAACTAACTAACTAACTAACTAACTAACTAACTAACTAACTAACTAACTAGCTTTGCTGCAAAAGCGCCAGCACCTCTGTTTCTAATGCAAAAATATGCGGGTCGTCGATGGCGCGAGCCCGCAGCGCCTCGGCAAGTTCCAGTAAGTATTCGATATTTGTACCGCTGGGCCCAACGCTGTGAAAAATCTCTTCAGCAATTTGCTTAATGGGCGCCGGCCCGCGGTAGGCCTCATTGTTTTCATTGGCGATATAAGTAATGCCTTGGACTATCTCTTGGCTTTCTGAAGTCGTTTCCGATCCTAGCTTTAAACTCAGAGTCAGCCGGGTGTAGCCGTTTTTTTCCCGATGATCTAACTGTGCAAAAGTCTGCTCAATGTCAACATTGTTCATCAAATAAGCAACGCCATCGCAGCGCCCTTGACGGTCGGGCACAAGTGTAACAACCCGACCCGGAGCTTCAGGCGTGCCTCTGTGGTCTTCTGACCCCTGCCAGAAACGTCTTAGGTAACCGTCTATTCTTGCTGGCTGCGCGTCTACAAATGGCAGCTCCGGTTTCCAGATAAGCGATCCATAGCCAAACAACCAAGTGGCAGATTCCTCATTAGCAAGGTCCTGTTCCTGAGTTTGGGCTTCTGGGTGGTGGTGCATATCTGTTGTCACGTGCTGCTTCCTAGCTGGTAAGTTGTCGGCTTAATCGCGACCTCAAAATATTAACCCAAGGCAGTATTCCCGGAGTGAAATAGGGCATGCTAATCGCGATAAAGTCTGTTGAGATGGCATCACTAACTTGTTGCGCAGGTTGACTTGAGCCGTGCGCGTACATGTTGCTGGGCAGCGATTTGCTCGAAGTTTTTGCCTGGGGTAAATTTCATGGGCTTTATTAGCGCCGCAGAAAAAAGCGTATAACCAAGCTCGCGGCTTAAAATAAATTGATCTTGCATTGCAAGATTATGCAGAAGTAGAGGGGAAAAAGAATGAGTTACGATAAATATGAATTAGTAAAAGTGGCGGTAGCGGGTCGAGTTGCAACAGTGACCATAGATAATCCGCCTATCAATCTCATCACGCAGGCGCTTTTTGCCGAACTGCGCAATTTAGTAGGCACACTAAAAGACGATCCAAATTTGACCGTGGTGGTGTTTAAGAGCGCGGATCCAGATTTCTTTCTAGCGCACTTTGATGTGTCCTCCATTTTGGAATTCCCAATTGACGGTGAGGCGGAAAGAGCCACGGAAATCAGCGCCTACCACCTAATGTGCGAGCGCCTGCGCACCATGGACAAAGTCACCATTGCTCAGATTGAGGGGCGTGTTGGCGGTGGCGGCAGCGAATTAGTTTCTAGCATGGACATGCGTTTTGGAGTTAAAGGTAAGACCATTGTTAATCAGATGGAGGTGCCGTTAGGTATTCTACCCGGTGGTACCGGTACCCAGAGGCTGCCCAGATTGGTAGGTCGTGGGCGCGCAATGGAAATTGTTTTGGGGGGCGATGACTTAGATGCAGAAACCGCCGAGCGCTGGGGTTATTTAAACCGCATTTTCGACGCGGCGGATATCGAAGCCCATGTGTCTGCATTGGCTAACCGCATCGGTAGTTTTCCTGTAGAGGCGGTGCGACTGGCCAAGGCCTCGGTTACTGCGGCAGAGCTGCCCTTGGCTCAAGGTTTACAGGAAGAGGGCTACTTATTTGCGCGATTGCTCAGAACGGAGTCCGCTCAAACTAATATGCGAGAGTTTTTGGAAATTGGCGGCCAAACCCGTGAAGGTGAGCTGAAAGTAGGCGAGCTTGCGGCGGCGTTGGGTAAACCAAAGGTCGATTGATGGAACAAGGCTTATAGGCGACCAACAAATACGAAGCGTCATTTGGGCGCTTTAGCAAAGTCTTTAATTTGTGCGATGGTGTGAACGATCGTGTGAGCGGTTGTTGGCGTGACTATAGGCGTGACTCAAGGCGTGACTAAAGGCGTGACCATAGGCGAGACTTCGGGCGTGAAAAGGGGCGCAGAAAGAGGCCCGAAAAAAGGCGTGTCGAAGTCTCCCTGATCGCTAATTTTTCGAAGGGATTTCTTTTCTCCTCTTTTGTTTTCTTTTGCCTTCTTACCGCCTTCTTTTGGCTTTCTTTTGGCCTATTTGCGGTCTCTTATTTGCGTTGAAAACTCTTCGGCTATTGTTCTCAAT
Source organism: K189A clade bacterium (assembly GCA_009886205.1). Taxonomy (GTDB): domain Bacteria; phylum Pseudomonadota; class Gammaproteobacteria; order Pseudomonadales; family Azotimanducaceae; genus UBA4421. The sequence goes on from QXZU01000170.1 coordinate 4,167, forward strand.
AACTGTGCAGGCAGGCTCTAAATGCCATTTTTTCGCCTCAAGTCCTCTCGTTTTTTCGCGCCTCGAATCGCTAGTTGATGCAAATATTTCAATTAATTTGAATTTTGAGGGTATTTTCGAAAAAAGTGCTTCGAAATAATCTCAAAAACTACCGTCTATCTGAATATTGAGTACCCAAAAAATGCGACCAACGGTGGTTTTTGGAAGATTTTGGGAATTATTCAAAATACTCGACCAATGGCGATCTGAAAACTACCGATTATCATTCGATGTTAGTTTTGGCTTGGCTTGAGTGTTTTTCTTTGCTCCTCGATAAGAGAGCGGCGCCTGCAGTTACCTGTGCCGTTAGTTAAATATATTAAGGAGTTTTAAATGAAACTAGTTAGACAGAAGGTTGGACTACTCACAGCGGTATTAGCGTTGTCATCTGTTTTTGCTGGAAATGCCGCGCTGGCTGCCGATGGTCTTTATGTATCTGGCCAGATCGGATCGTCGAAATTGGGCCATACCATTGAGCGCAATACTGGTGGGTTAGCGTTACCTGTGCCAGACACAAGTGGCACCACTTTGGTCGAGGAAACTGAAGCTGAGATCGGCGTAGCAATTGGCTATTTATTCAGCTCTGCCAACGGCAAATTTTATTATGGGCCTGAAGCCTACGTGAACTACGAATCTGCTGAGACAAGAAATATCAACGGTGTGCTTATTGGCGACGTGGAGCTGAATTACAGTTATGGCGCACGCCTCATAGGTGGCATAAATATCACCAATGAATTTTCGGTTTATACCCGTTTGGGGGTGAAGGTTGTTGACTTCGATTTGGGCCATTCCTACACCTTTGCGCCTCCGGTGCGATCGGAATCTGATTCTGAAGTAGGTTTTTCCTACGGTGTTGGAGCAGCATACGATGTGAGCGATCACGTTGCGTTATTTGTCGACTACACCATTGCCAACGACATCGATTTTGGCGGCATTCCTGAAGTTGCAGGTGGCACCAACAGAGTTGATCCAAATGAGATCGACCTGAATACACTATCGTTTGGTTTGAAGTACTCGTTCTAGAGTAGTTTTTCTATGTTGAAGAGGCAGCTCTTTCGGCTGCCTCTTTTGGGTAAAAGAGGTAGGTAACACAAAGAAAAACGCTTCCATTGCCCTATCGCTAAGATGCCCTAGCTAGAAACGTTTTTTCTTTTTGGGGAGGAGGATTCCTCAAAATTTAGGGTGCGCTGCCAAGGCTCTGTCTAAAAGCGCTTGTTGAAGCCCATTTATATCCTTATGGAGACTTATTGATAGTCCAGTCGTAGGGAACAAATTCCACGTCATAACTTTCGGGTATATCTTCGTCAATATATTGGTTGATATAGGCAATGAGACTACCAGCGTGGGTTATGAACTCACCTTTATAAAATTTCAAAATCTCGGACACGTATATTTTTTTCTCCCCAGCAACAACTTTTAGGTTGCTCGGTGTAGCGAAAAATTGTTTGGCTTCTCTATCTAAGACTTTATTCAGCGATGACGCTGCAAAGGGAACTTGGGGCAAAATCGGGCAGCTAATGGACATGCAGTTCAATGCAAAATGGATTCGCGGGTCGCCGAGCGCCCGAATTTCCTTTTCGTACTTGTACAAAGACTTTTTGCTGTTTGCAATTCGATATCGTTGAAGGAAGAAAAATTTGACCTTAGTTAACCCTGCGTTTGTGTGATGAATATCATTTTCCAGAACAGCAAACATGGCCATGGCGTTGTAGGCATTGATATGGTGAGCAAGCCTTTCGTTTGCGCTGGAAAATACCCGCTGTGGATCTGTCCGAGCCACATATCGCACATAGCGATCCAGCGCTTCAGGGTTGCTTTGAACGCCTTTGAAATCTACTTGGCCTATGGCGTTTACATGGTTTTTCAGTACGTTGGCCCAGTCGTCAATGGGCTTGTTCGTGCTTTGAATTGTTTCGGGAACACCCCTTACCGCGCAACCCGTTGTGATGACAAGCAAGCTCACGGTCGCAAAGAAAGCCAAAAGTTGTCTATTCAGGGTCAACCTACCACCTCGGTTTAAGTCACTCTTATTGATTAAGCGCATATTACTGTTCACTCGCAAAATATTGTTGGCGGATTTTCATTTTAGCCTTCTCCTAATAGGTTCTCGCTCTTTACGCCTACCGTTGGTCGGAGTGATGGCCTGTTGAGAGGATGGGTGCCGGAAAAATGGCAAATGGTCCCAGCAGGTACTGGATATGGGTTGAATAAAACCTATCGGTTGTGACTGATTAATAAGGTAGGGGTTTGGCCTAATTAGGAGAAGTCGCTGAACAAATATCGCCACAAGAAAGCAATTGCAGCAGGGCAGTTGTTAGCCTTTAGGCGTATCGCTTAATCAATGAACGTGCGGCTAAGGCAAAAATAATTGTCGGCAGCGCAACGGCTACGATCGCAGGTACCCCAAATACAATTGCGGTAGGGGCAAAAAGATCCTGTAGATATTTAAAACCCAGCCCTACGAAGATACCCATAGTTAACCGCTGTCCCATGCCAGAACTGCGCAGCGGTCCAATCACTATTGCCAGTGCCAGCAGGGCCATGCCAAAAAAGGTTAGGGGTTTAAGTATGCGCGCCCAATAAACAAGCTCGTATTCTGTGGCGGACAGATTCTGCTGCGCTAAAAATGTGATCTGATTATGAATGCCTATTAAGGGCATTTTTTTTGGTTCAAGAAACGCTTGGCTCGCTAAAAGTTTGGGTGTCATTGGCGTCTGCCAAAGTTGTTGCGCAAAACGCGTTGTCTGGGTTGTAAGGTTGCCGAGCTCAGTGCTACTGCCGTTGTAGAGTGTCCAAACCCTCACTTTTTCATCATATTTGGCCGACTCCGCGCGTAAACTTTGAGTAAGTTTCTGCCGCTCATTGACCGAATAGCGCACGACACCAATAAGGTCACCATTAGGCTCTAGACTGTCAATTTGCACATATTCACTGCCATCGCGAAACCAAAGCCCACCTTTTTGGCTTAACGCGTTTTCGCCATATTGAGCCCTTTGTTTGCCGCGCTCACCGGCTTGCTCGCCAGTGGGGGCTAAATATTCGCTCAGACTAAAACTCACCAGCAAACAAATAATGAGCGAGGGGATTAGACCGCCCAGTAGTCGCATGGGAGATACACCAGCCACTCTTGCGGCGGTCAGTTCGCCGTTTTCAGCAAGGCTACCCAGCGACAGTAAATAGCCGAGAAATACGCAGTAAATGAGTAGCTCGTCTATTCGTCGAGGCAGAGTTTGTGCCAAATAAATCAGCGCATCTAAGAAGCCATAGGTGGCCTGGCTTTCCCCCAGTTCCTCAAATAGCGCAAAAAGGCTGGTAATGCTGACTAGAGATAACAGCGTTAAAAAAACAGCTAGAGTGGCGACCCGTGTAAGGTAACCGTCAAGAATTTTCATGCGTGCCTTCTGCTAGCTGAGTGTTTGACAACAACCGCTTAATCGCTTGGTCTGCATTAAAGAAAATCTCGCCACTTATGGTGTCTGCTACATCGGTATTGCTCAGCTGCTTCATTAGCGGGCCTTTAACGTCACTCAAACTCAGAGAAATATTTGCCTCATTAAGGTGGCTGTTTAACCTATAAAGCATCATTAAACCCGTTGCATCGATCATATTTACAGAGCTGCAAACAATAAGTAGATGGCGCGTATCTTTGCGGCGCAAGGCGCGCCTTAAGAGCCGGTCTTCTATTTGCGTTGCGTTGGCAAAGAAAATATTTTCATCCACACGCAGCGCTAAGATGTTTGGGTAGGTTGTTACCTCGAAACGTTTCACAGAACGAAAATGTTCCGTGTCATCAAGGCGTCCGACCTGAGTGATGTTAGGTTGGCTAGAGCTACGAATAAACAGGGCAATAGATATGCCCACGCCTGCGAGCAAACCAACCTCTACACCAAAAATCAGCACCAGTGCCATGGTGGCCAGTTCTGTCCAACTGTCATGTCGATATATTGACCAATGTCTACGAGAACTTTTGAAATCTATCAGGCCGATTACAGACACAATGACTATTGCCGCCAATACCGCTTTGGGTAAATTGGCGAAAAGGCCAGTAAAAAACGCCAGTGTTACAACCACTACCAACGCGCAAAAGAGTGAACTCACCGGGGTTCGTGCGCCTGCGGAATAGTTCACGCTGGAGCGTGAGAAAGATCCTGCTACCGGATACGCCCCAGTAATTGCGGCGCCGACGTTGGCCGCGCCTAAAGCAAACAATTCTTGGTGGGGGTTAATGCGCGTCTGCTGCTTAGCCGCCAATGTGGTGCCAATGGAATAACTTTCTACGTAGGTGATGATGGCGATGATTGCCGCAGCGGGCAGTAGATTTAGCCACAGCTCTAGGTCGAAGTCCGGCCAAACAATGCTGGGTAGTCCGGCAGGCACAAAGCCTACAGTGTCTAGATCTGAGCTAAGCCCAAATGCACCGACAATAATGATGCTGAAAATAGCCGCCAACATTGGCCCGGTGCGGGTAGCGGGGTGGTCTTGGGTGTGTTCAACGCCAAATAAAATTAGGCACCTGGCAATTAACCACTTGCTGGCGACTAAAAAAGTCAGCGTGCATAGTCCAAAGGTCAAGGTAAGCGCGTCCAATTGACTCACTGCGCCCAGAAGGTTGAGCAAATCGGCTAGTGGGCTTTCTGCCTCACCAAGGGCGATACCACTCAATGCAGGTAACTGGCTGACTATGATTAAAATTGCCGCAGCGTTGACGAATCCAGTGATCACCGGATGGCTTAGCAGGTTAACCAGCCCACCCATGCGAGAGAGTCGAAGCAGCCACAAAATGCCGGCGATTTGTAGGCAAAGTACGGCGGTGATCGCCAAATAAGCGTTGCTGTATTTGGGCGCATATTCGCTCACGGTAGCAGCCACGAGTAATGCAGCCACGGCCACCGGTCCAACGACCATTTGTTTTGAGCTGCCAAAAATGGCATATATGACCATGGGCAGTAGGCAGGCATAAAGCCCAGACTGGGGCGGCACACCAGCCAGATAGGCATAGGCTACGGCCTGGGGAATGGTGACCATACCCACTACTAATCCGGCGAGTAAGTCGTGGCTTAAATCTTGGCGGCGGTAGTGGGTGAGCACAGCAATCAGTGGCACCAAATTTCGCCAGCTTCTAAGGCTAAGAGCCACGCGCATGCCCAGTCTCATGGCTTGACCGAGGCGCGTACGTGCAAGTTGTGGTGGATAGGCAAGATCATCGGCTGAGTTTAACAGTACTCTCTGGTTTAGTGATGCCCAGTTTGAGCATTGCAAAATAAAACTCACCCAGGCAGCGCCAGTGTGCAAGCGAATAAAGGCAGCTCACACTAGACCGTCGTAAACTCATTTGCTGTCGGCTCACTGTATTTGCCTTATACAATAAAGGCACAGAGATACCTCAATCGGGGTGTACAGTTGTCAGCTAGAAGTTAGACGC
>QXZU01000171.1 GCA_009886205.1 K189A clade bacterium
GACACCTACAGCGGCAGTAAATGTCTTTGTGGACGGCGCGCACAAGTCTCAGAACAATGACGACCCAAGTCAACTCAGCGAAAATTTTCAACACTCTGGGGTTTTTGATGAAGGACTAGATCCCTTTCCGGCAAGCAGACCCGCCACAACTATGCTCGCTAAAAAACAAGGTCACGCGCTGGGTGTGGAAGTGAAGGCAGGAGGCAATCGTCCCCTACAGCCGGTGGTTAATAAGTTCTTTTATTGGCTGCGTGCCAGTCGTCTAGAAACTGACCGTGTGGCCTATTGGTGGGCGAATCGAATGCTTGCCTCAAAACATCCATTGGAAGAAAAAGCGGCCTTATTCTGGCACGGCCATTTTGCCAGTAATGAAGACAAGGTCCGCGATTATCGAAAAATGCTGAAGCAGCTACAACTGTTTCAAAGCGCCGGCTTAGGCGATTTTCGTCAACTACTGATCGGCGTGGCCCAAGACCCAGCCATGCTGGTTTTCCTTGATGCTGGGGTGAATACTAAAGACTCGCCGAACGAAAATTTTGCCCGCGAAATAATGGAACTGTTCACCATGGGCGTTGGCGAATATGGTGAAGAGGATGTGCGCGAAGCAGCCCGCAGTTTTACTGGCTGGTCTGTGCGCGGCTTAGATTTTTATGTCGATGCGCAAAATCATGATGAAGGCAACAAACGCTTTTTAGGTGAAGTAGGCAATTTTGACGGGGTCCAAATCATCGACCGTATCCTTGCTCAAGATATCACCAGTGAATTTCTTGCTAGCAAACTGTATCGCTATTTTGTGCGCGACGAACTTAGTTCAGAGGGCGCTGTTCAGTTAGGTCAGTTGCTAAGAAATAAACAATTTAACGTGGGCGAGTTTTTGCGCGCGCTGTTTATGTCTAAAGACTTTTATCAAAGCCAAGGCGCGCATATAAAAAGTCCGGTTGAATTGGTTATTTCAACTTACAAGAAAATGGGTTTTAACCAGGTACCTGGCGTACCAGATTTCAATGTGGTCACTGGCGCGCTCGGTCAGCGACTCATGCGTCCGCCTACGGTGGCGGGGTGGTCACAAGGCCGCAGTTGGATTACACCATCGCTGTTGTTTGAGCGTGGTAATTTTGTCCTTGATGTGATGTTTCCTGATATTGGTTTTATTCCACCAGACCGCTTCCCGCCATTTGTGCGAGAAGTAGCCAAAGTACAAAGTCGTTTGCGTGAGGGCATGAGTGTTTCTGCGGCAACTAGGCCCACGGCTATGCTCGAAGGCAGTCAGATGGGTGGAGAAATGGCCCAGTCTAACGCCTTGGCAGATCGTGATGAGGCATTCAATACGCGCCTAGGTAGCATGCGCGGTTGGCAGATGGCCCTAGAGCGCGTTAAACCCATTAATCGCGATCCGGCGAGAGTGGACTTGGTGGCCGAGGTAGTTGCTGCGCAATTGACCACACCTGAGCAAATTATCAGCTATTACCAAAACAAATTTTTCAGCGTTAATTTACCGGTAGCGGTACAGCAAGGGTTGGTAAAGTTCTTGGTCGATGAACTGGGTACTGACGATATTTCTGCTGCGCAATCTTATTTGGAAGAACCGTTGCGTAAACTTTTGCATCAGATGCTCAGTCGTCCTGAGTATCAGTTGGGTTAGCGCCAACTAAAATTTCCTGTATCAATAGATGTTAGATATTTTCAATGTTTTAGGGGAAGGGCATGAAACGTAGGCAATTACTTCAGGGGCTAGGCAGTTTTGCGGGCCTGCAATTGTTGGGTCCCAACCTCGGTGCCAGCACGCTTAACGCGGTCAATCAGAGCAATAGTGACAGCCCAATTTTAGTGGTGTTAGAAATGTCCGGCGGAAACGATGGGCTCAATACCGTAGTGCCCTTTGCTGACGACGACTATTATCGGCTGCGCCCACAAATTGGCATTGCCAAAGACAAACTGCTGCAGTTGGATGACCACTTTGGCTTTAATCCGGGCTTGCGGGGTTTGCAGCGGCTTTGGCAACAGGGTGACTTAGCGGTAGTGCATGGTTGCGGCTACGAAAAACCTTCCTACTCACACTTTAATTCCATGGCTTATTGGCACACCGCAGCGCCGAATCGCGGCGATGAATTCGGCTGGATGGGGCGCGTGGCAGATCAGTTAGCACCCTCAAGGCGTGAGGAAATGCTCATAAACGTGGGCACCAGCCAATCACTGGCGGTTAAAAGTAGGTTACATACGCCGCTGGTCTTTGATGATCCAAACCGCTTTCAACGCAATGGTTGGATGAACAACGCGCCAGAGATTGAAGCTGCAAAGGCAGATGAAACATCCGCTAATCAGGCGTTCTTGTTGGCTGTGAGTGAAAGCGCCAAGTCGTCTTCTAGCCGCATCAGGCAGGCTTGGAATGACTACACGCCAGGTGCAGATTATGGCGTGGTGCCAATGGATCTGCCTAAGGTGGCTGCCTGCATTAGCGCGGGTTTGCCCACTCAGCTTTATCACGTAGCCGTACGCAACAATGCCTTTGATACACACGTGGCTCAGCCAGCACTACACCAACGTCTGCTGAGTTATGTTTCAGATGCGGTACACGGCTTTGTGAGCGACATGCAGCGTATTGGTCAAGGCCATCGTGTGGTAGTCATGCTGCACTCCGAATTTGGTCGCCGTCCTATGGAGAATGCCAACCTAGGCACAGATCACGGTAGCAGCAATATTATGCTGTTGGCTGGCGCGCCGGTCCAAGCTGGACACTTTGGTGAGGTGCCGTCGCTGGTTGGCCTGCAAGACGGTGACAATGTTCAATACACAACAGACTTCAGGCAGGTTTATGCATCGGTGATAGAAGACTGGCTAGGTGTGAAGGCAGATACGGTACTCAACGGCGATTTTGCCCGGTTAGAGTTGTTTGGTTAGAAGGGGTTTCGAAAAGGCTAAAAAACCAAAAGGGACAAAAAAGGCCGGTAACAAAATTTGCTACCGGGCTTTTGCCATTTCCCATTTTGCC
>QXZU01000172.1:0-2692 GCA_009886205.1 K189A clade bacterium
GCCACTAGACTATACGGAGCCTGGATCTAAGTTAGGTCGAATATTTTCATGCCGTTGCATCCTCGCACAAAAATTGGGAAGCGGTCGAGACCACCATATCGGTATTACCGAGGCTTACCTAACTTATCTTATCGGCGAGTAAAGCCTTCGTGCAAAAACTAAGATAAACACTGTTTAATGGGACTCTGCCATGGTGACCACTCTCGTACGCGGCTCACCTGAGTGTTTGCGTACCAGCACCTTCAAGTTGCAATATTTTGCTCGGCCCTTGAGCGCTGCCAATTTCGCCGGGCAAAACCAAATCAACCCACTGCGCAAATTGCGCCACTGCGTCAGCGTAGGTCTTAAGCGGAGGTTCACCGGTTAGATTCAGCGAGGTAGAGACGATTGGGCGGCCCATTTTTTCTGCTATAGACCTTGCCTGATCATGATCCGGCACCCGGCATGCGACCGTTACACGACTACCACTTACCCAAGACGGATATTCCGTGTCAGGCAAAATCCACGTCACGTGACCGGGCCAACTGTCTTCTATACGTTGTCGGTCAGCGGTGTTCAGTGTTTTTAGTTGCGCGGCAAAAGCTTCGGACGAACCGCCTAAGAGCAACAAGCCCTTATCTTCGGAACGTGTTTTAATTTCTAGAATTCGCTGCACGGCTGCGTAATTCAGCGGGTCACAGGCGAGACCCCAGACCCCTTCTGTGGCGTGAGCTAGAATGCCGCCGCGTTGTAAAACGTCGACGGCATCATGGAGGTCACTCAAGAGTCGAGTGATTTCTGCACAGAGGCGTTTTGCGCTTCGACTTTTTCTCTATTAGCGCTTCGATCAGCAACAACCACCTTATGCAAATCGTCATTGGCAATCGCCAACATTTGCGCAGCCAAGTAGGCGGCATTTTTTGCCCCCGCTTTGCCCACCGCAACTGTTGCAACGGGAATGCCACCGGGCATTTGTACTGTAGACAACAACGCATCAAAACCCTGAAGTGGTCCACTGTCGATAGGCACGCCAATAACCGGTCGTTGAGTATGGGCAGCTACTGCGCCAGCCAAATGTGCGGCCATACCTGCTGCGCAGATAAAAACTCTACAACCACGAGCTTCAGCGTCTGCAACGTAATCTGCCGTACCCTGAGGCGTACGGTGGGCGCTGGTTACACGCACTTCAAACTTGATACCCAAGGTCTCTAGCATTGAAGTAGTCGCTTGCATGACCGGCCAATCTGATTCGGAACCCATTAAAACTGCAACCCAAGACATGTTTTTATCCTATAAATTATGAAACGCGAATATACCCGCCTAAGCCTTGGCGAACAAACCCTGCCAGCTGTAATTCCACTAAACTTTGACTGATTTCTTGGGGGTCATCGCTACTCACCAGGGATATTTCATCCAAGCTCATACCATAGGGACTTAAAGTTGCGAGTACCCGCTGATTTACTGCGCTGAGTTGCGATGCGGGTTGTCGCTGCAGTGCGGGATCTTTTTTTTGCGTATTTTCTTTTGAATTTTGATTAAACCCAGTTTCTGGTAATGCCAAATTTCCTCGTCCCGCGCCCGCGCCAGCTATTGGCTCGTCGCCACCCTCTGTTGATAGGCCTGCAGTATTTTCCTCTAACGGCACAAACCAGCCCATTTCTTCCATAACTTCATCGGCGCTCGTTACCAATGCTGCACCTTGTCTGATCATTCTGTGGCACCCCTTACTCACTTCACTGAGCGGAGAACCTGGTACAGCAAAAACCTCTCGGCCTTGCTCTAATGCCATCCGCGCTGTTATCAGGGAGCCGCTGCGTTCACCGCCTTCCACCATAATTGTTGCCAAAGCCGCACCGCTGATTAGTCGATTTCTTTCCGGAAATTGATAAGGCCGAGGCTGAATCTCGTAAGGGTACTCGCTGAGCAAAACACCCCCTGCGGCAATTATTTTTTCCCCAAGGTATTTGTTTTGACGGGGGTAAATATTACCCAGCCCCGCGCCAAGAAAAGCAGCCGTGCACCCTCCGGTTTTTGACAACGCGCCCTTATGGGCGGCCGCATCTATACCGTAGGCTAGGCCGCTAATAGTACAAATGCCCTGCTCAGCTAGATCCGCGGCGAGTTTTTCAGCAACCAACTTACCCACCGTTGTACATTGGCGCGCACCCACGATGGCAATGGTCTGTTGCGCCAGCATGCTCAGCGAGCCCAAATAAAAGAGCACTAATGGAGGGTCCGGTATCATCTTCAGCAGCGCTGGATATTCGCCATCTAAAATGCACACCATTTGCGTTTTCCCCCGCCCACGTGGTGATACAAAGGCCTCTAATTTGCTTCGGCGCCTTAACGATTCTGGAGGGGTCTGTGTAGAAGCCAACAGTTGTCCCGGGGAAACTGCGGAAAAAAGCCACGTATGAATCACTTGGCGTGGCCAACCCGCCAGAAGCTCACAAAGGCGCAGCGCACTGTTTGTCATTACCGAATTAGTTGTCAAACCTCTGCTCCCCTCTTCAGAAGGCATTTATCCGAAGGCTTTCATCTGAGGGCTTTCATCTGAAGGCACTCGTCTGAAGACCTTTGTCCTTTGTTTTTTGTTTTTTGCTCTTTGCAACTAGCCTCTAGCCTCTAGCCTCCAAACCTTTAATCCTTTAATCCTTTTGAACCTCTAATGAACCTCTAAATCTTTAACTGGCCGGTTTTTTTATTGAACGCT